>JBIOJD010000168.1:0-7982 GCA_044450485.1 Polyangiales bacterium
ATGTCTTGCCGGCAGCTGCGTCGCCCCCGATTCCCTCGGCCTATTCACGCAGCGTTGCGGGGGGATGTAGAGCGCGTTTGGAGCTCTGCTCCGAGCGCGCCTCAGAAGTGGAGGCCCGATGACGGCACGACCTTCGGGATGGACCCGTCGGGATTGAAGGTGAGCTCGTCTATCGAGACCTCTCGCCGATACGTCCCGCCGGCGTTCGGGCCGTTGCTGACGTGATAGACGATGTACCACTGGCCTGCGAATTCGGCGACGCCTGAGTGGTTGGTCGCCGCGTCCTGGCCGGGAGCGTTTGGAAGTGCGTCGAGGATGCGGCCGCCGTACTTCCAAGGTCCGAGCGGGCTCGTGCTCGTCGCGTAGTCGATCGTCGCCGGGTTCTGCCCGGCGGCATAGATTTCGTAGTAAGTCCCGTTTCTCTTGATCAGATAGGGCGCCTCGAAGAAGCCCTGCGGCGTCACCTCTTTCATCTTGCCGCTGATCGAAAGCATGTCGTCGCTGAGCTTGGCCACCACCAAACGGCCGAAGCCGCCGTAGTGCAGATAGGCTTGTCCGTCGTCGTCCACGAAAACGGTCGGGTCGATCGTGTACGGCGTGTCTGACGGGGTGCTGAACCCCATGTTCGACATCTCGAATGCGTCGTCGACCAGAGCCTTTCCGATCGCGTCCTTGAACGGTCCCGTCGGCGAGTCCGCTACGGCCACACCGAGCGCCATACCGCTGCCGCGCTCGTTGACGGGAACGAACCAGTAGAACTTGCCGTTCTTGACGACCATCTGCCCGGCCCAGGCGTTGGCGTCGGCCCACGCGAAGTCGCTCAAACGCAGCGCGACGTTCTTGGTCCAGTGGACCATGTCGGTCGAGGCCAGCAGAAACCACTCCTTCATCACGAAACCGGTCGTGCCTTCGTCGTGGCCACACTGGATGTAGAACGTGCAGTCGTACACGAGCGCTGCCGGGTCCGCCGTGTATTGATCGGTGAAGAGCGGGTTCGCGCCCTTCGATCCCGGAACAGGCGCCATGCAGCTCGGCGAGCCGGCTGCACCAGCCGTGCCGCCACCAGCGCCGGCAAGCGGCGAGCCAGCGCCGCCACCGGCGTTGTCTCCACCGCCACCCGCAGAGGGTGCGCCGCCCATTCCGGCACCGCTTACGCCGCCCACGCCGCCAGCACTGCCGATGGTGCCGCCCACTCCCAACCCATTCGGCACGACGCTGCTGGCTCGAGCGCCTGCGTTCCCGCCGTCCTGCATCGCCAATACAGCGACCGCTCCACCCGCGTCGATCGCAGTCAGCCCCGACGAGCGCCGCGCGGAGGTGCAGCTCACGAGCGCGCTCGCTGCGAGCACCACCAGAGACCACCACGCGGCACTGCGCAGCTCTTGAGTCGAAATCATGTCGAAGGCGATGAGGAGACGGGCGTCCATCCGCTGAGTCACGTGTGCGGAGCGAGATGGTTCATGTGTTTTGCGGGCGCTGTAATCCCGAGTCGCACCCGCGCGAGAGCTCGTGGCCCAAATTCGTTGACCTATCGAGCGCGGGAAACGCAACCCACTTGCGACAGTCCACGGTCTGTCGGGCCGCTGCGAGGGTTCCGAACATGCGCAGAAGAAGGTCACTCTGCTTGACGCTCTTGTTGAGCGCGAGCGTTCAAGCCTGCAGCGGAAGTGGGTCCGGGTCCCCGAACGGAAACCCTGTGACCGGAACCGGTGCGGTCGGCACAGGGGGTGCGAGCATCGGTCCGAGCCCGGGCTCGAGCGTTGGCTCCGGCCTCGGCTCGGGTGCGAGGACCGGGACGTCCGGGCAGAGCGGCACCACGGGGACAGGCGGCGCCACGATGGCCGGCAGCACGGGTGGGACCGGGCAAGGCTCGGGCGGCAGCGGCGCGGGTCCGTCGACCGGTGGCGCACCTGCGACGAGCCCTGCACCCGGCGCTTGCTCGGCGAGCTGCTCCACTGCAGCAGCGGGGTCCTGCACTTCACCGAAAGTGCGCATCACCCAGGTCGACCTCGGCGCAGCGCTCAGCTTCGGCACTGACGAGACCGACGTGCTTCCGCTGGCCATCACCGCCATGCCAGGCGGCGGATCGCGCATCGCATGGATGACCGGCTACAGCCGGTATGGCAGCAGCAAGAGCAGCCAGCTGCACGTTGCGCAGCTCGACTGTGAAGACAAGCTGGTCGGCACGCCGTTCACGCTCGAAGCCCACGACTTCCAGGATCTCGCAGCGGATGCGAACGGCGGCGTGATCATGCTGACCCGCGACGCGCAGGGCGCGGGCGATCAACACTGCGGCGACGTCAACAACCTGTGCATCCTGCCGAGCGATCGCCCGGGTTGTTACAACACGTACATGGTGCGCTACGACTGCGCGGGCACCGAACAGTGGGCGACCGAGCTCACCTCGTCGACGGCGGCCGTCGACCCGTACACCTCGAACGGAAATCCCAACCTCTTCGTCTGGTGGTACCAGCATCAGGGCCGGCTCGCCTACGACGGCGCGAACTACGCCGCGTACTTCTGCGACGCCATCACCATCACCAACAACCAGTGCCAGAACGGTGCCGGCAAAATCGACATCCACGAAGGCGATCGAATGCAGGTCGTGGGACCGACGGGCGCGCTCGTATCGGGGCACGACAGCTTTGGAATCGGCTGCAGCCACAGCGGCTTCACGCGCATCGTGTGGGACCAAGCAGCCGGCCACTTCGTGATGATCTGCAAGACGGACAACGACAACCGCATCGCACAGCCCAATCCGTATCGGACGGTCTATCCGGTCACCCTCGACGGCTCCTTCGTGGGCGATCTCGTGGTGAGCCCGAGCGGTGGCTACTGGCTGACCGTGAGCAACAGTGGCGCGGTCCATCTGTTGCACTTCAACAACGGCCAGGCCGCCGACAAAGACATGATGCTGGTCAGCGCGAACTACCCGCACTTGGTCGCGTACGGCGCCCATGCCATGATCGCGGCGTGGGCATCGACGCCCACGGGGAGCATGACTGCTCAGGTGCTCGACTCCGCAACCGGCAGCGCGGTGGGCGCGACGTTCGCCGTCGATGCGCCTGGGCACCCGTACCAGTCGTTCAAGGCGTTTCCCGATGGAAGCGTCGCCTATGCAGCCGTCGGCTCGGGCAGCAGCTCGATCCAGATAGCGCGCGTCTTACCGTGCCAGCCATGAGCGATCGCGTCCGTAGCGGTTCCTCCAAGCTCGCCTTGGTTCAAGTCCACGGTGAGGTGCGACGCAGCGACGCCGAGCTGGTGCAAGCGCTGCTCGGAGGCGATGCCCAAGCGATCGGGCTGATCTGGGATCGGCATGCGACGCTCGTGCGGCAGGTGCTCCGAAGCAGTCTCGGTCCCGACGCCGACGTCGAGGATCTGCTCCAAGAAGTGTTCATCGTGCTCTTTCGCTCGGCTGCCAAGCTGCGCGACCCCAATGCCTTGCGGCCGTTCCTGATCGGGGTCGCCGTACGCAAGCTGGCGTTCGAGCGGCGCAGGCGCTGGGTGCGTCGCTGGGTGACGCTGACGCCGACCGGAGTCGTTCCCGACGCCGAACAGAGCCCGCGCGATGTGGAGGGGCTCGACGCACTGCGCGTGCTCTATCGTTTGCTCGAGGGCTTGCCCGAGCGGCGGCGCATGGCATTCGTGCTGCGTCACGTGCAAGGCCTCGCCGTGCTCGATGTGGCGGCAGCGCTGAAGGTCTCGGAGTCGACCGCCAAGCGCGAGATCCGTCGCGCGCGCGAGGCGATCCTCGCCCGCGCGCGGCGCGAGCCCGCGTTGCAGGACTATCTGGACGTGAATGGGGGCGACGATGACTGAGCTCGATCCGAGAATGCGCCCGCTCTCGAAGCTCGCAGCGCTGGCCCGGCAAGCGGCCCGAAGGCCAGTCGCGCCCGAGGTCCAGCGTCGCGGTCGTGAGCAGATCGTGGCGAGCGCCGAGCTGCACGCAGAGCTTCGGGCGCCGCAGCGACTCGTCGACGCGCGGCGCGCCCTGCTGCTCGCGGCGTGCGTCCTTGCGGCTGCAGCCTGGTTCCTGCGCCCGCAATCGTTGAGCTACGAAGTGCGCGGAGGCTTGGCCTCGAAATCTTCCTACGTCGGCACGCGCGCCGACGTTCCGGCCGAGATCACCTTCTCGGATGGATCCCAGGTCAAGGCGGACCCGGGAACGCAGCTGCGAATCGGCGAGACGCAGAGCGACGGAGCCCGGATCTTCGTCGAGCGCGGTGCGGCGAGCGCACACGTCGTGCATCGCGAGCACTCGCGGTGGTTGTTCGAGGCGGGTCCGTTCGAGATCCGCGTGACGGGCACCAGGCTGCGGATCGCCTGGGATCCCGCGAAGGAGGAGCTCGACCTGAGCCTGCAGGAGGGCTCGGTCGAGGTGCGCAGCCCGATTGGACAGCAACCGATCTCGGTGCGGGCCGGGCAACGGTTTCTCGCCAAGGCCGAGTCCTCGAAGCAGTGGACGGGCCAGGTGGTGCAGGCGACTCCGGGCGCGCCGGCAGAAGAGAGCGCAAAGAACGACGAGGCCAGCGCCGTGCCGCGCCGCGAAGAGGCCGAGCAAGCCGCGCCTCCCGCGCCCGACGCCCACCCGTACGAGCCGCCCGCTTCCAGTGCGAGCGCAGCCCGCGGCAAGGCGCCCGCGCCGCGTCGAGACACGTGGCAGAGCCTGGTGGCGCGCGGCGAGTTCGAGGCCGTGATCGCGGCGGCGAACGCAAAGGGCATCGACGGTTGCCTGGGTTCCTGCGCGGCACCGGAGCTGCGCGCGCTGGCGGACGCCGCGCGTTACACCAAGCGGCTCGAGCTCGCCGAGAAGTGCCTGCTCGCGCTGCGCCAGCGCTTCGCTGGCAGCGGCCCGAGCGCAGCGGCCGCCTTCTTGCTCGGCCGGACCAGCGAGCTTCGCGGCCACAACGCCCAGGCCGAGCACTGGTACGAGCTCTATCTCGCGGAATCCGCGGACGGCGAGTTCGCGTCGGACGCGCTCGCGGGGCGCATGCGGGTCGTGACCGCGTTGCGCGGCAAGACCGCTGCCCGCCCTCTGGCGGTCGAGTACCTGCGCCGCTATCCTGACGGCGTGTACGCAAGCTCGGCGCGCAAAATTGTCGGCGAAGCGCCTTGAGCGCATGGGCGGCGGTCGCGCGATCGCCGCTCTGCTCCTGTGTTTGATCGTGTTGTCGACCACACGCGTCGCGCGAGCCCAGCGCGTGGCGCTGGTGCGCCCTGCACAAGACGATCCGGTGCTCAGCGACGCGTTCAACCGTTTGAACGCGGAGCTGCGGATCCACGAGTTCGAGCCCTTCGTGCTCGATCCTGCGACGCCCGCTCGAGATCCCAACGAGCTCGCGCTGGCCGCAAAGCGCGCCGACGCGCTCGCCTGCATCGCTTTCGTGCGCAGAGAGGGCAAGACGTCGGTGGAGGTCTGGCTCGCAGACCGCGTCAGTGGCAAGGTCACCATGCGAACGCTGGCGCTCGCCCAAGCCGTCGACGCACCGAGCCTGCTCGCGATCCGCGCCGTGGACTTGCTGCGTGCCAGCTTTCGCGAGTTCGCTTCCGCCGAGCGTCCACCTCCCGAGGTCGTCGGCGTGGATGCGCGTCCCGTCCCTGCGGCGGTGCGGGCGCTGGCCGCGAGCCCCGAGCCTGCTTGGACGCTGCGCGTCGAAGGCACCCTCATGCTCGATCGACCGGCCCTCGGGCCAGCGTTCGGCCCGGGCTTGGGCGTCTTGCGGCGCTTGAGCGAGCGCGTCGAGCTCGGCGTGACACTCGCCGCTCCGTTGCTGTTTGCCGGGTGGAAAACCACCGAAGGCAGCGCCTCGGTGGGGCAAGAGCTCGCGTGGCTCGAGCTGCGCGTGCGCGCGTTCCGCTCGCGCCTGCTCGAGCTCGGCGCAAACGCGGCCGCGGGCGAGCACTACCTCAGCGCTACCGGGCAGGCCAACGCTCCTTTGCATTCTCGCTCGAGCTCCGTCCTGAGCTGGGCGTTCGCGCTCGGCGCCCACGCGCAGCTCCGGCTCGTGGGCGA
Organism: Polyangiales bacterium; assembly: GCA_044450485.1. GTDB lineage: Bacteria > Myxococcota_A > Polyangia > Polyangiales > JAFGIB01 > CAVZVA01. The sequence continues at coordinate 6,014 of JBIOJD010000168.1, forward strand.
CACGGCCTTCGTGCTGTCGCTGCGCGGACTTTTCTTGACGCCGCGCCCCGGGGTCGGCATCGGCCAGCGCACTTCGGTGATCGCGCTGCCCACGCTCTACGCGACGACTGGATTCATGGTGGGGTTCTGATGATGCGAATGACGGTTGCGCATGTCTCGCTGTGCTGGCTCGCCGTGTGGGCCTGCGCGTGCGGCACTCGGATCGCGGAGACGACCGAGAAGCCTTCGGGCCATGCCGCAAACGACGGTGGAAGCACGGCTTGCGGGGCGCTCGCGACGCGGATCCACGTGACGAGCTTCGATGCGGGCTCGATGGTGCTCGCCAACGACGAGTACCATCCCGTCGTGATCGCCCCACGGCGAGTCGGATCGCTCGTGGCCTGGCGCGCGAGCGCGGACAACGCGATTCGCGTCGCGTCCCTCGACGCGAGCGATCATCCGACCACGCGCTCGTTTCTCGAGCTCTCGGGCGCAGAGGTCCACGCCTTGGTGGCTCCGGACGACTCGGGCGGCGTGCTGGCGATCGTGTCCGACGACCCGAACATCTACAGCAGCCAGTACTGCATCAGCGCCGCCACCCCCAACAACGCGGGCCACTGCCAGAAGCTCGAGCTGGTCCGCTTCGACGACGCGGGGCAAATCCGCTGGCGCAGCACACTGACGGGCTCGCTACCCGTCGACACCGCCGGCGCCTTGTTCGTGTGGTCTCCGTTCCAGCACACGACCCGCGTCGTTTGGAACGGCACTTGGTACGGAGTGTACTTCCGCTCCGCGACGTCCACGCCCATGGTGGGCAACGCATCCGAGATCGAGATGCACACCGGAGACACGCTGCGCTTCGTCGACGAAGGCGGTAACCCGCTCGCCAAGGGGGGCTGGGACTTCGGCTGCACCAACAGCTGGTCGGTGCGGCTGGCCTACGACGGTCACTTCTTGGCCGGCTGCCACAGCGATCCGGCTCCCAATGCGCTGCGGCTGGCCGTGCTCGATCCCGTTCCGAGCCCGGCGCTCGCGACCGTGTCGTTGCTCGAGGGCAGCGATCCGTACCGGCGGGCGCTCGGCGGCGTCGTCCCGAGCGCGAGCGGCTTCTGGCTCGACTACATCGCGGACGAGAACGGCACGCTCACGCTGCGTCTCGCGCGGGTCACGGACACGGCCACCATTTCACAAGACCAAGGGATCGACACCGCGCAGAACCTCGACGCACGCTACCCATTTCGTCCTTATTTGGCGGCCTATGGCGCCGGCCGACTGCTGCTCGGCTACAAGAGCGGGGGGGTGCTGCACGTGGCGCTCGCCGATGCCGCCACGGGCGCGCTGATCGAAGGACCCATCGCCACGAGCGCGCCCATCGACCAGTTCCAAGACTTCGTGAGCGATCCCAACGGCGATGTCGTTTGGGCGTACAGCTCGGGCAATTCGTCGGAGATTCAAGTGGTGCGCGTGGCCGCATGCCGCTAGCGATCTTCGATGACCCGTCCTGGCCGCCTCGAGTCACTTCCCACTGCAGATTGGTGGGTTTCTCATGCGCTGGCACACGTTCATTTCGCTCGCCCTCGTCACGCTGCTCGCGGCGTGTAGCAAGAACAACTCGAGCTCGGGTGCACAAGTCGGGGGGTCGGGCGGCAGCGCCGCGCCTGGTGCTTTTGGCACGGGAGGCGCCTCGACGGCCGGCACGGGAGGCAGCTCGGTCATGACCGGCACAGGCGGACGCGGCAGCGGCGGCGCTGGTGGCACGGGCGGCGTGCCGAGCAGCGGTGCGACCGGAGGTGTCGGCGGTGTGCCCTCTACGGGCACGGGCGGGACGACCGGCACGGGCGGGATGACCGGCACAGGCGGCGTGACCGCGGGAACCGGCGGCATGAGCGCAGGCACAGGGGGTGCGGGTGGTGTGAGCGGAACCGGTGGCCTGAGCGCGGGCAGCGGTGGAAGCGGCAGCTGCACGCCGAATCTCGCCTGCATGCCTGCG
>JBIOJD010000169.1:0-7942 GCA_044450485.1 Polyangiales bacterium
CGCACTGCACGAGCCTCGTTCGCATCACGCGGAGCGTCGGCAAGGACGCGCAATCGCTGCTTCAAGCACCGCGCTCCACATCGAGCCCTTCGGCCTCCCAGTGCAGGAAGCCACCGTTCAAGTATCCGACCTGTACGCCCGATTCACGCGTCTTGGTCGCGAGATCCTTGGCCTCGTCGGTGCTCCGCCCGTAGAGCACGCGAACGCGACCGTCGCTCGGGCGCAGCTCGGCGACTCGACCCGCGAGCTCGCCCGCGGGGATGTTGACCGCACCTGGAATGCGGTAGCGCGCGAACGCGCCCGCATCGCGCACGTCGACCGCCAGCGCGCGCTTGGCCTGCAGCAGCGCCGCGAGGTCCTTGGGCGCGACCTCGTCGGCGGCCCGTGGCAGCACGGGCCCGACCATCGCCAGAATCGCTTTTTTGTCCGCGAGACCCACGATCTGGTCGACCGGCCGGCCCTCGTGGATCAACACGAGCATGGGAATCGACTGCACGCGAAACGCGCGCGCCAGCATCGGGCTCTTGTCCACGTCGACCCGCACGATCACGAGCTTGCCGGCCAGCTCGTCCGACACCTGGCGCAGGATCGGCTCGAGCTGTTTGCAGGGCTGACACCAGTCCGCGTAGAGGTCCACCAGAACCGGCAGCTCCGAGCGGAGCACCTTCTGCTCGAACTCCTGTTCGCTCACGTTCACGATCGCCATGACGTCACGGCCTCCTGCGCAATCGCGCCAGCATAGCGCCTACGAGCCCAGCTCGCCCACGATCTGGATTGAGGCGCTGGTCCCGAGGCGGGTAGCGCCCGCTGCCAGCAAATCCCTGGCTTGCGCAGCGCCGCGAATTCCCCCCGAGGCCTTGATCGGCAACCGCCCGGCCAGCGCGGCGCTCAGCAAGCGCACGTCGTCGACGGTCGCAGCGCCTGCGGCAAACCCGGTGCACGTCTTGACGAAGGCGACGCCCGCCTCGACCGCGCTCTGGCATGCCCGCGCCTTTTCGTCGGCATCGAGCAGACCCGTCTCGATGATGAGCTTGACCGGCCGGCCGCCCGCCGCCTCCACCACTGCCGCGGCATCCCGTGCGACTGCGGCCCAATCGCCCGCTTTGGCGAGCCCGACCGCCATCACCATGTCGAGCTCGTCGGCACCGGCGCGTACGGCGAGATCGGCTTCGTGCGCCTTGCACTCGCTGAAGCTCGCTCCGAGTGGGAAGCCGACCACGGTCACGATTCGGACCCGCGACGACGCCAAACGATTGCGGCAGCGCGCCACGTGCACCGGATTCACGCAGACGCCGAACAAGCGGTGGGCCACAGCTTCTTCGCAGAGTCGATCGATACGGGCTGGCGTGACGTCTGCCGCGAGCGCGGTGTGCTCGATGGCGCGGCGCACCGCATCGCCGTTCGACAGGTCCGGCGGGCTCGCGCTCACGGCTCGCCCATTCGGTCGCAGCATCGCCTACATGGGCTCACGTTCCCGCCTCCGACGTTCGAGTCTTCTAGCGAATTGACCAGGCAGAATCCAGGCAGCAGGATGTTTCGCCCCGAGGACTCCAGTCATCGGAGGGGGCGTATTCGGTCCACGGACGCATGGACGTCACCTGCAATCGCTGCGGCACCAGTTACGAGTTCGACGAGGACCTGGTTTCTGCAACCGGCACCACCGTCAAGTGCACACAGTGCGGCCACCTCTTCAAGGTCCACAGGACGGCCCCCCCGCCGGCGACGACCACTCCGCGCGACGTCGAGCCCGCCACGAGCGCCGACGAAACGCTCAAGTGGCGCGTACGCAGGACCGACGGAAGCATCCACAGCCTCGAATCTCTGTCGGAGCTGACACGCCTGATCCGGGCCGGGCAATTCCATCGCGACGACGAAATCTCTCGCACCGGGCAGCTCTGGAGAAAGCTCGGTCAGATCAGCGAGCTCGCGAGCCTGTTCGAGCCCGTGGCCCGCATGCGCCGACTCAGCGAGCCGCCGCCTGCACCGACCCTGGTCGAGGAGCCCGAGCCCGATGCGGGCGATCTCATCGACACGCAGACTGCAAGCATCATCTCCGACTCGACGACGACCCAACGCATACAGCCCCAACCTGCGCCACCCACGCGCTTCGAGGTGATGGGCTCCGAGGTCGAGGTCGGGGCCCCTGCGCTGCGCAAGCAGGAGGGCGAGGTCGCGAGCGGCGAGGCCCGGCCCCAAGCCGCCCGGCCGCCGTCGAGCAGACCGCTCTCGCCCAGATCCGAGCCTGTCGCCCCCGCGGCCAAACCAACGCAAGAGCCGAATGCCAAGGCCGACGAGCTCGACCTTCCTCGGCGCGGCCTCGGATGGCCGATCGCAGTCACCGTGCCGCTGTTGATCGCTGCCGGCGTCGCCGGCGCACTGCTCCTGCGCGCGCCGCGTGCCGCGCCGCCGAAAGCTGAGCCGGCGCATGAGCTCGTGAAGAACGGCGACCAAGCCCTCGCCTCGCACCGTTTCGAGCGCTTCGACGAGGCCGTCAGCGAGTACAGCAAGGCGCTCGCATACGCGAAGGACGACCCGCACATCTTGAGCTCGATCTCGCGCGTGTACGCCGTTTGGGCCGAAGCGCAGCGAGCGCGGTTGGAAGCCGTGCCGGACAAGAGCGGACAGAACGATTCCGAAAGCGAGAACCTGCGCAGCGAGGAGCACCGGCTCGCAGCGCAAGCCAAGTTCTACGGAGAACGCGCCGCGCAACGCAACCCCGGCAACGAAGAGGCCAGCGTCGCCTTGAGCGATGCGCTGCGCCTGGGCGGAAACTTGGTCGGCGCGCGGGCCGAGCTCGATCGCGCGCGCTCCACCGAAGGCGTCCCTGAAGCCGAAACACTGCGCGTCGCCGCCCTGCTCGCGCGAGACGAGGCGCACGGAGATGTCGCCGCAGCGCGGAAGCTGGCCGAGCGCGCCGTTGCGCAAGACCCGAGCATGATCCGAGCGCGCTTGTTGCTCGCCCAGTGCATGATCGCCGAACGCGACTTCGAGGGCGCGCGCCTGCACCTCGGCGCCGTGCGCGCACAGGACGCGAGCAATCCGACTCTGCTCGAGGTGGACGCCCAGCTCGACCACGCGCGGCAAGCCAAGCCCTCGACCTCAGCTGCCGCCAGGGCGCCGAGCACGCCACCTTCCGCGCCGAGCGCCGTCGGCGCAAAGGAAACGGACGCAGCTCGCGCAGCCAAAGTCGACCCGATGGAGATCGTGCGTCACGGTGAGGCCGCCCTCGAGCGCGGCGCGGTGCACACGGCGGAGCACGACTTCGAGCAAGCGCTCTCGCTGTCGCCGCATCTGGCGCGCGCCGAGACCGGCCTCGGCTATGTGGCGCTGGAGCGCAGCGAGCCGAGCGCCGCAATCTCGCACTTCAAGCCTGCGGCCAGCGCGGGCCACGCCGAAGCCCTGATCGGGCTCGGCGACGCCTATCGCCGACTCGGGCGCACCCGCGCTGCGCTCGAGGCATACCAGAAGTACCTGAAGCAGTTCCCGGGCGGCTCGCGCAGCTCGATCGCCCAACGCCAAATCGAGCTGCTGCAGGAACAAGTCCAACAAGCGGGCCCCTGAGGTGGACGGCGAGCAGCCGTCGCGCTAAAGCAGTGCGCGCATGATGCGCATGAGCCGTCTGCTGGTGGTCGCTCTGCTACTTGCAGCTTGCAGGAGCAAGCCGCCGCCACGACCTGGCAGCGAAGTGCGCGTGCTCCAGCTGGAGAGCCTACCCCCGGAGCTCGGAGAGCGAGGCCTGCTCGGTGTGTCGCGGCCGAGTCACCGCGGCGTGCTCGAACGCCTGTACTCAATCGCCAAGGAGAAGGAGGTCGGCGGGCTGCTGCTGCAGATCGGCGGTCTCGGCGGCGCGTGGGCGCGCGTGGCGGAGCTGCGCGAAGCGCTGGCGGTCGTCCGCAAGGCACACAAGCCCGTGCACTGCCACTTCGAGACGACCGACAACGCCGGCTACAGCTTGCTCGCGAGCAGCTGCGACCGGATCAGCATCGCGCCCGCGGGCATGCTGGAGCTCGTGGGCGTCTCGGCCGAAGCATTCTACGCTCACAAGCTGCTCCAGAACCTCGGGCTCGACGCGGACGTGATTCAGGTCGGCGATTACAAGGGCGCGGCCGATCCGCTGACGCGCGACGACATGCCGCAGGAGGTGCGGCAGACGATGAACGCGCTGCTCGACGACCTGCAGGCGACTTTGATAGCGGCGGTGTCTCAGCGCGGGTTCAAGGCGAGCGATGCCCAAGCCCTGATCGATCGCGGACCGTTCACGTCGGACGATGCACGACGCGAGCGCCTCGTCGATGCCGTGGAGTTCGGCGATGCCGCGCGGTCTGCCGCTAAGGCCGCAGTCAAAGCCGACACGCTGACCGACGAGCGCCTCGAGCCGGAGCGGGCGGCGGTGGGCGTCTTCGACCTGATCCGCGCGCTCTTCGGATCCGCGGAGAAGTCCCACCCCTCGGGTCCACGCCTCGCCCTCGCATACCTCGAGGGAACGATCGTGCGCGGCGGCGCCTCCAGCTTGCGGGGCGGACAAGCGGAGGCCTTCGTGCGCGGCATGCACGAGCTCCGAGACGACCAAGACGTGCGCGCCGTCGTGCTCCGAATCGACTCGCCCGGAGGCTCGGCTTTGGCCGCCGATCTGATGTGGCATGCGATCCGCGAGCTCGCTGGTCGCAAACCCGTGATCGTCTCGATCGGAGACCTGTGCGCGTCGGGCGGCTACTACGTGGCCTCCGCCGGAACCGAAATCATGGCCGACGACGACAGCATCGTCGGCTCCATAGGCATCGTCGGCGGCAAACTGGTGGTCCGCGACCTCGCCGATCGCGTGGGCCTGCACCTCGAGCCGCTCGTGCGCGGCAAGCACGCAGGATGGTCCAATTCCGCGCGACCATTCACGCCCGAGGAGCGTGAGAACTTCAGCCGCGCGCTGCACCAAGGCTACGCTCGTTTCATCGACCGCATCGCCGAAGGACGCGGCATGAGGCCGAGCGAGATCGAGCCGCTGGCCGAAGGCCGACTGATGAGCGCGCGGCGCGCGCGAGCCGGCAGGCTGATCGATGCGCAGGGCGGCCTGGTGGCCGCCATCGCCGAGGCACGCAAGCGCGGCAAGCTCGAGACGAGCGCGCCGATCCAGATTTGGCCCGAAAAACCGGGCTTGCTGCAAGCGCTCGCCGCGGCGACCTCCGGAGCCGACGCCGAGAGCGCTCTGCTCCGACATTTCGCGCACACCGAGCGCACCGGCATGCTCGAGCTGCTGCTGTCGGGCGACGAGACGGAAGCCGCCGTACTGCCGTTCGCGCTCTCGTTCCGGTGAGCCTGACGAGGGCTGGAATCGCACAGAATGACTAGGGAATCAGGGAGCTGGCTGGTATCCTTGGTCGCCCATGTCCGCCTGGGACAAGGATCTCAGCGAGCGCGGCGGGAGCCAGCCCCTGGCCGCCAATGCGTTGGCCACGCACCTGCTCCAGCTCGGAGCACGCGGGGCTAGCGGCCGCCTCATGCTCGGCGGGCGCGTGCTCGTGCTGCGTCAAGGCCGCGTCGCGGATGTGCTGGCCGCACCGCAAGACGAATCGCTCGCGCAGCAGTTACAGCGCGCAGGTCGCTCGGGAACACCGACCGGCATGGAGCTGCGGCACTTGCAGCGCACACTCGTGGTCGAGCGCCTGGCGCGCGCGCTGCGCGCCGGAAACGAAGGGCGTGAAGGGCCCACCACGCTCGAGCACGCGCCGGATACGCCTTTGGCCACCGAGCCGCTGCCGCTCGCGCCCCTGTTGCTCGACGCGCTCGCGCGTGCCGGCGCTTCAGCCGACGCGGGCGTGGTGGGGGCCCACCTCAACCATCGCATCGAGTGGCTCTCCGGCGTGCACCGTGATGCCGCACAGGAATGGGCCGACTTCGGCGAAGGTCCGCAGCGGCCCGCCGTCTCCACCGTGCTGGCCAAACGCCCTGCGGCGGCACCGCGCATCGCGGCACTTCTGCGTGCGGGGCTGCTGCGGCTCGACCCGCCCGGCCGCGCGGCACCTTCGGAGCCTCCGGCCCCCGGGACCTTGCCACCGCCACCGCCGAGGTTGCCGGCGATCCCCGACCTCTCGCAGCCGGAGCAGCGACTGTCGCTCGACCTGCCAGCGGCCATCGCGTCCATCAGGCCGCCTCGGCTCCGCCTCGACCCGGGACACGCCGTCGCGAGCGCCGCACCGCTCGAGCCCACGCGGCTGCCGAGCTTGCCCGTTGCAGAGAAGCCGCTCGACGATCCGCTGTTCGCCATAGAGCGTCGAATCGCCGAGCTCGAGGCCAAGGGCGCGCAGGGACCGGAGCGTGCGCGCGCGTTCGCGGCGCTCGCCGATGGCTGGAGAGGCCGCTACGGCTCGATCGAGCGCGCGTGCCGCGCGTTTCGCGAAGCAGCCGCGGCCGACCCCACGGACCGCGCGATGCTCTACCAGGCGGCTGCCCACTGCCGGCACATGGGCGACGGCGAGCTGGCGGCGCGCTACGCGATCGGCGCGGTCGCGGCCGCGGGCATCCCGATCGAGCGCGCCGAAGCGCAGCTCTTGCTGGCGCGCATCGAGCGCTCAGCCGGCCACGTGGAGGCGTGCGTAGAAGCGTTGTGCGAGGCCGCCGCCGACGATCCCGAGAGCCCGGAGCCACACGAGCAAGTTGCGACGCTGCTTCTCGAGCGGGGCCAAGCGGACGGCGCCAATGCGCACATCAGGCTTGCGGCCACCGCGCTCGACGACGATACCAACGAGCGCGCCCTCGCCCTGCTCGCTTGGGCTTTCTCGCTCAAGCCCGGCGACGCGCCCACGGCCTACGAGTACGCTTCCTTGCTCGACGCCAGCGGCCGCCGCGCCGGTGCGGTGGCCGTGCTCACCGACTGCGCTGCGCACTGCCTCGACCACGAGCAGGTCCGCAAGCTGCGGCTCGCGGCCGCAGAACGCGCCGAGTCCGCGCGCCGTCCCGACATTGCGGCCGAGACGCTGGTCGACGCATTCGATGCGGACCCGCACTTCGACATGCTCTACGGACCGCTCGACGAAGACCTGCAGGCGCTCGGCGTGCCCGAGTACCACGCTGTCGTGCTCGAAGACATCGCGACGGCGTGCGCGGAAGAGCAACGCGCGCACTGGCTGACGCTGGCCGGCAAGGCCATGCTGCGGGTCGAAGGGCAGCACGAGGCCGGGCTGCGACTGCTGTTCGAGGCCCTGCTGACCGCCCCGCGCAACGAAGCGGCGCTGCAGGCGCTTCGCGTTCATGCTCACTCGCGCGCCGGGCTCACCCTGCTCGCGCACGGACTGCGTGCCGCGATTGCGGCGAGCATCGAAGACCAGTCGTCGGGCGCTACGCCCCTGCTGACGGAGCTCGCCGACATCGCGGAGACGGGCCTCGGCAACCCGCACCTCGCGCACGCCGCCCTGACCCAGCTCGAACGACTGAGCCCCGCAGAGACGACAGTCAGCCTCGCCGGGCGCGGCGCTCGACTGCAACAGCAGATCGACGCGCGACACGCCGAGCTGCAAGAGGCAGAACGAAGCTTGGCTGGCGCCGAAGCATCGGCGCGAGCGGGGCTTTGCCAGCGGGTTGCCCTGCTGCTTCCGGACCTGCCAGACCACTGGCCCCGGCGCATCGATCTGCTCGAGACCGCGCTGGCAGCGGGTCACGCGCCCTCCGCCACGCGTGAAGAGATCGAGGGTCTGCTCGGTTTGCGGCGCGACGTGATCGGCCTCGCTACCTTCCTCGAAGACCAGGCCGACATCACGCAGGACCGAACCGAGCGAGTGCGCCTCCTGACGCGCTTGTGCGAGCTCCACGCGGTGCGTGAGGACATCCCGGCCATCGCCGCGACCTGCGAGACTCTGTTGGCCATCGATCCGAGCTGCCGGATCGCGGTGGCGCGTTTCGAGCGCGCGGCGCGCAAGCTCGGTGAGCCCGGTCTTCTCGCGCGGGCGCTCTC
>JBIOJD010000170.1:0-7932 GCA_044450485.1 Polyangiales bacterium
GAGGGTCGGCTCGGGGCTGGTGGACGACGCGACGGCGCTGAGCACGTCACCGGACTTGTCGAGCTGCATGCCTTTCCAGCTCTTGCCCGGCACGTGGATCGCCGCAGCCATCGCCAGCAGCGTGCTCTTGGTCACCGGCCGAATGAACAGGAATGCCTCGTCGTTCCACGGCGTGACCATGCCCGCATCGCCGAAGCCGAACACGAAGTAAGCCTCTTCCGCGGTGATGGCGCGCTGGGTGCTGGCCTCGGGCACGACGAAGCCGTAGCCCTGGTTCGGCCCGCGGAACAGCGCGACTCCGCTCGGGGGATCGCTCGGGTTGCACGCCGACACGAACAACGCCGAGTTCGCCACGTCCACGGCATGACCGCTGCTCGCGATCACGCAACTCGGCGCTGCATCCGAGGTCTTCCAGGCGGCGTCCTCGCTGGTCGATGGCACGTACTTGGGATTGGTCGTGATCGGAACGCCCTGATAGATGGCTTCGATGTTCGTGCACGAGCCTGAGGTCGTGTAGACGAGCGTCATCGGGTGCACCGAGGAGTCCCGCAGGGCGCGCCCGAGCGTCTTCACCAGCGGCTCCTGTGTGTCGCCGACCTGCAGATACAGGGGGTTTGGCAGGTCATCGCACTTGGGCTGCGCATGCGCGGCGCCCGCGTGGAGCAAGCACCACCCGCAAAACACCAAGAAGCCCACCTGCGGCGCACGCACACGCATCCTCGCGCTCCTCCCTCGAGAGCAGGCCAGCGGGTAGCACGGCGCCAGGCCCGATGTAAAGTATGAATTACATGATGACAAGTACACGTTACTTCGACGAAACACGCTGAAGCGGGCTCGGGCGGCCCCGCGTGACAAGACGGTCCGACATCCTGTAGAGCAAGCTCGTGCCAGCCTCTCCGCCGAACCGTGTGCGTCGCCTGCGCGAGGAGCGCGGTCTGACCCAGCTGGCCCTCGCGGGCGCCGCGTCGATCAGCCGCCAGGCCTTGAGCGCGATCGAAGCCGGCCGCACGGATCCGTCCGTGTCGCTGGCCCTGCGGCTCGCGCGCGCGCTCGAGTGCCGGGTCGAGGACTTGTTCGGCGGTGTTGCCGACCGCGGCGAACAGCTCGTTGCGACGATCGCCCGCTCTGCAGGGCAACAACGGCGCGGCCCGCTGCCCTCCCGCGTCGCGCTGACGTTCGTGCGCGAGCGCTGGGTGGCGCATCCGCTGGCGGCGAACGAGCCCGAGAGCATAGGGCTTGCCGCCGACGCGCTGACGATGGGGCGCGGGCACACAGGCCGCGACCGCATCCGCGTCGAGCTGCTGCGGCCCTTACAGGACGCCAAAGACACGGTCGTGCTGCTCGGGTGCGCGCCGGCGCTCGGGCTGCTGGCCCAGCGCCTCAACGGCGGGCGCGGTCCGGGCCGCTTCCTGTGGCTGAAGCGGACCAGCGCGGCCGCCCTCGATGCGCTCGACAGCGGTCTCGCGCACGTCGCGGGCGTGCACCTCGCGGAGGGCAAGGGCGCGCAGGCAAACCTGCCCGCTGTGCAGCGCCGGCTACCCGGCGCGCAGCTCGCGCTCGTCACGCTCGCGCAATGGGAAGCGGGCTTGGTCGTTCGTCCGGGCAACCCGCTCGGCGTGCGCGATGCGAGCGACCTCGCGCGGCGCGGTATCAGGATCGCGGCGCGCGAAGCGGGCGCAGGTGCGCGCCGACTGCTCGAAGAACGCTTGCGCGCAGCGCGCGTGCCACACAAACGCTTGCTGAACGGCGCGCTCGAGCTGCGCGGGCACTTGGAAGTGGCCCAGGCCGTGGCGACAGGCGCCGCGGACGTCGGGCTTGCGATGCAGCACGCGGCAATCGCGTACGGGCTCGATTTCATTGCACTGGCTGGCGAGCGCTTCGATCTCGTGATCCCCACCGAGGTGCTCGAGGACCCGCGCATTGCGCGCATGCTCGACGTGATGAATGGCGGGGCGTTCCGCCGCGAGCTCGGGGCGCTCGGCGGCTACGACGCGAGTGAGTGTGGCAGCACCATCGCCGACGTCCGCGCGAGCTGAAGACCGTGCTCAGCCCGGCTGGTAGATCGGCGGGATGATCGGAATCGAGCCCTCGGCGAGCTCTGGCATGCGCTTCTTGCGGGCGAGCGCGGCCTCGATGAACGGCGCGAGCTCGGCTTGTTTGCGGGCCTCCCGCTCGGGCTCGCGCGCGTGGAACGCCGGCATCACGTCCTTGGCGAACTTGCGCAGCGACTCGCAGATGTGCTCGTGGCGGTTGTTGCCGGCTTGCTGCAAGAAGATCACCTGATCGACGCCGGCCGCCTCGAACTGCTCGAGGTCCTTCTGAACTTGGGCCGGCGTGCCGATGCCGGCTGCACCGCGCACGGTGATGGACGAAAGCTGCTGGGCCGCGCGCAGGCGCTGAAACTCCTCCCAGAGCGTGGTGCGCCCGGGCGTGCTCGGCTTGAGCACGAGGCTCTGCAACGCGAAACCGAAGAACTGAAAACCTTCGAGCCCGCGCCGCACCGCCTCGTCGCCGTCGTCGTGCACCGAAAAGCCCGAGACCATCGCGATGTTGGCATTGACGCTGTGGCCGAGCGGCACGCAGGCGTCGCTCTTGACGATGCCGTAATACGTCTCGGCCCAGCCACGTGCTTCGTCCGGGTCGACGAACGAAAACGCGAGCGCTCCGAGCCCGAGCTGCGCGGCGAGCTTGATGGTCTCGCGGTTGGTGCAGGCGATCCACATGGGCGGATGAGGCTTTTGAAAGGGCTTCGGAATCACGTTGCGGCAGGGCATGCTGAAGCCCCTGCCCTCGAAGCCCGGATACGGCGTCATCACCATCATGTTGGCGATCTGCTCGGCCGCTTCGAGCGAGAGCGCGCGCTTCTGTTTGGCAGCAATGTTGAAGCCGTGGATCTCGTGGCGCGTCGCGCCCTCACCGATGCCGAACTCGACGCGCCCGTTGCTGATCAAGTCGAGCGTCGCGATCCCCTCAGCCACGCGCGCCGGGTGGTTGTAGTTCGGGATCACCTGGCGAATGCCGTGGCCGAGCCGAATGCGCTTGGTGCGCGCCGCAGCCGCCGCCAAGAACACCTCGGGCGAGGAAGAGTGCGAGTACTCCTCGAGAAAGTGGTGCTCCACCTCCCACGCAAAATCGATCCCGAGCTCGTCCGCGAGCACGACTTGGTCGAGCGCCTCGTGCAGCAGGCGATGCTCCTGACCGTCGGTCCAAGGCCGCGGCAACTGATGCTCGTAGAAGACACCGAACTTCATGGCTTTGCTCCTGGTTTCACGGATCACCCGACAGCGCGAGCGCGGCGAGGCGCGGGTCGCCCTTGCGATAGCGATGCGCGCGAAAGATTGCGGGCGTGGGCCCAAACTGGCTCGGGAACACGTGCGGGCTCACGTACTCCCAGACGATCTCGCCTTCCTTCGTGACCTCGAACAAGCGACCGGTCGCGCCTTCGGTGATGAAGGTATTGCCGCCCGCCAGACGTTCGGCACCACTCACCATGAAGCTGAAGAACGCGAGCACGGTCGGCGCTTGGTAGCGCCACACGATCTCGTTGTTCGCCGGATCGACCTCGACCACGCGCGAGAACGACGGCGCGCGCGGCCTGTGGCAGCCGTTGTCGAAGATGAGCACGTGGCCGTTGTCGAGCCAGGTGGCGTGGTGTTGGTGCGACAGCTCGCCCGGACCGTAGCTCCAGCGCAGCACGCCGCTCTGACGATCGAGCAACCCGACCACGCTGCTCAGGCGAAAGCTCACGAGCAGCGTGCCATCCGGGCCGGATTGGACCGAGTTCAGGTGCGTCCATTCCTTGCGGCTCTCGAGCGGACAGATGCGGTGCTGCGCGAAATCCAGGTGCTCCCACGATCGCCACTCCCACACCGTCTTGCCATCGGGCGTGATCTCGCGCAGCACGTCGGCCCACATCTGCGGTGGATCCTCGTGGTGCTCGTGACCGCCTTGGACGCGCCCGCAGAATTCGAGCGGGAGCGGGTCCCAGAGACAGATGATCGTGTTGCCGTTGGGCAACCGCAGGCAATCGTGGTGAAGCAGCGGATCGTCGTAGCGCCAAACCACCTTGCTATCGGCGTCGAGCTCGATCAGCGACGCCGTCGAGCCGCCGATTTGCTCGGCTCCGCCCGCGCTCTTGGGCGGCAGCGTGCGCACCATCAGGTGCCCATTGTCGAGCAGACTCCCGTACTGGATGCCTTCGTCCGCATGCCAGCGGTGCACCGCCCTGCCCTGCATGTCGAGCAGCGTGGCGTGCGTGCCGCGCACCGACGAGAACAGCGTGTAGCCCGGCTCCGCACGCGCCGGGTCGTGATGCGTGAGCCCGAGCGGCCGGTTGACAGTCCAGGGCATGAACCGCACAGCCTAGAGCGCATTTGAAGGACGCTCAACACCCAGCGAGAGCGTCCACAGTGTGGCTCACAAGACTGCGGCCAAGCGGTGAGACGCCATCAACACCACGGCGGCAACCGCGTGCCACGCGGTCACGCGGGCCACTTTGCCGAGCCGCGTGCGCAAGGCCTCGAGCTCGCGAGCTTGCTCTGGGCTCGGCGGCCCGCCGGACGCCGCCACCTGCGCGGCGAGCATGCCGAGGCGCATGGTCACCGGGCGTTGCACGAACACGCCGATGAACAGCGCGCCGATCGCGACCAAGCCGCCGAGGCTGAGCACGATGCCCTCCGTCGACGTGATGAAGGCGCTGGTCCAGCGCACCATGAACAGACGCAAGCCCGTGAGCACGACGACCGTGCCTGCGGCGATCATCACCGCCGGGAACTTGCGCTTCACGATCCCTGCCATGACCGCGCCGCCCGCCGGCCCGGCTTCGAGCACGGATGGCACGAGGAAGAAGCCCGCGGTGAGGGTGCCGCCCGCCCAGAACACGCCGAGCGCGACGTGGATCAGCACGACCATCGGATATTCCATGTCTTCGCTCCTGCGGCCGGGAATGTCCCGCAAAACGACGCGGTCGCGCGCAGTGTACACGGTTTCCGCGCCACCGCGGAAAGCCCGGGATTGTCAGTGAACGAGCTCACTCGATGCGCGGGAAGTCGCTTTGTTTCGAGCGGATGAAGGCGAGCACATCGCTGTCTGCAGCAGCGTGTGTCCGTTCGTTGCACAGACGCGAGCGTTGGCACACGCCCGACCAACGCGTCGCGCGTCGTTTTGGAGTGCGACCGATCGCTGACGTGCTACATCCGAAAACATGGCAACGTTGCAGATCGAGAACGAAGCTCACGCAGTGCGCACGCCACGCGCGAATGGCTTCCGCAACAACGGCGTTACGACCGCCAACGAGACAGCCGACACGTCGACGGAGCGCTCCGGCATCTCGCAGCTCGCACGCCGCGCCGAGTCCGAACGCTGGAGCCATAGCGAGCTCCTCGCCGCGCTCTTGAAGACTCAGACCGCGGAGCGCAGTCGGCGCGGCCTTGCGCGTGGCTCGTGGATCGCGTTCGCCATGGGGCGCTGATCGCAGCACTGTCCGTCGCGTGACGGCGGCAAGCAGCCCTCAGCTTGCTACTTGAGCTCCACGACGTCCCGCGTCGTGCCGACTCGGACGCCGTCATAGTAGCTGTCGAACGACGAGAACAAGCCCGCGGATCGGTAGGAGTTGAGGTAGAAGCCGACCGTGGCTTGGCTCGAGTGCATCGTCTGGGTGGACAGCTTCGTGCAGTTGCACGAGGAGAACGTGACCTGCACGCCGTCTACCCACGCCTCCACGAAGCCCGATCCGTCGTCGACATTCGAAAACTTCTTGTGCACGAGGAAGTCGACCCACTTGTCGGTCGGCAGCGTGCCACTCCAAGGCGAGTCGTTTCTGTATTGGGTGCCGCGACTCATGGTGATGTGGTTTGGCGTCGTCGAGAAGTCGAGGAACCAGCCGATCGCAGCCGAGCCGTCCCAGGGCGCACCATAGTCCTCTTGGAACTGCAACCAGCCGCTGCAGTCGATACAGCTCGGATGCGTGCTCGGTACATACATCGACCACGCCTCCCACGCCTCGTCACCCGGATGGAAGAGCGACTCCGCGGTCTCCAGCTCCGCACGCGGGTTGTTGGTCGAGGTACAGGGCGACACGTCGCTGTCGAGCACGTGAAAGAGCGCTGCATAGTTGCCTTGGCGCGGAGCAGGTGCGCCAGCCGGCGCGTTCGAAGCGGAGTACACCACGATGCGGTCGGCTTGGCAGCGCTCGACGTAAGGCCACTGCGAAAGGTTGCCCGGCTCGAAGTCTCCGACGAAGGTGAGTGTTCCACCGGCGGAACCGCCTGCACCGCCCGCCGCGCTGCCTCCACTGCCACCTGCGCCCGAGCTACCGGCTGCACCCGCGCCGCCCGCGCCTTTTCCGCCTCCACCTGCGCCCGCGCCGCCGTTGCCTCCGCCGCCGCTGGTGCCTCCGCCGCCGCTGGTGCCTCCGCCGCCGCTGGTGCCACCCGCACCGCTGTTGCCACCCGCGCCGCTGTTGCCACCCGCACCGCTGGTGCCACCCGCGCCGCTGGTGCCGCCCGCACCGCTGGTGCCACCCGCACCGCTGGTGCCACCCGCGCCGCTGGTGCCGCCCGCACCGCTGGTGCCTCCGCCGCCGCTGGTGCCGCCCGCGCCGCTGGTGCCTCCGCCGCCGCTGGTGCCGCCTGCGCCAGTTGCACCCACGTTGTCGCCCGAGTTGGCGCCTGCATGCCCGCCGGCGCTCACACCAGCGGTCCCGGACGGGCTGCCAGCTGATCTCCCTCCGGCATCCGTGGCAGACGCGCCACCGCTTGCGGGTTGGCCTCCGACCGCCGGCGCTCCCGCGGAGCCCATCATCTCCGAAAATGTCGTCAGCGCGGGGCCTGATGGAGCATCCGACGCGCTAGAAGGGTTCCCGCCCACAGCAGCGCGTCGCAGAGCTGGCTCACCGGAGTCGGTGATTGCGCCCTGGCAAGCCGCACAAAGCACGAACGCGAGGAACGCCAAGCGTCTGGCGAGCCGCTGGAAGACCGTCGCTTCGCCACGCCTCAGTCGCGCTCGATATCGACGCATGTGCCTTGCTACCTCACTGCCCCGCGTCACTGCGCCGACCATAACACGCGCTCGCGCGCGGCCGCTCAAACCAAATCATGACTGTGCGGCTTCGCGCGCTCGTTCATCGCGAACGCGCGGCGCTCCTACAGAACTATTCGGGGTGTCGATCCGATCATGGGTGCGTTGCGCGCGACACAGCCGCGCTACTTCGCTGCCGCGCTGCTCACGCTGAAGTCGTCGAACAGGACTTGCGAGTCGGCCTTGGACCAGAGGCCGCAGCGACCAGCGGGCGCCGCGTCGAGGCTTCGCGCGAGGCGCTGTTTGGCGTCGAGCGACACGGTGAGCTGCTTGCCCCGGAGCACGACTTCGAGGGTGTGCCACGCGCCGGTCGACGTGTGCACGCCTCGGACGTTGTCGAGGATGCTGCGCTTGCCGCGGACGACGCGAAAGAACAGCAAGTTGTCCTCCAGCGCGTTCGCGCGCGCGCCGAAGTAGCTGCCGTCCTGCGCGATGCCGAAGGCGATACCCGCGCCCTGATCGATGCGCCCGGCGATCGGCAAGAAGCGCGTGGACAGCGTGAGTGTGTCACCGGAACAGTCGCCTTCGTAGACGGCGAGGGGAAAGAACGCAAACGCCTTTACGCCGTCGAGGAACTCGGCATAACGCTCTCCGTACAAGCGCTTCGCTTGATCCGCGAGGCTCGCGGAGGGAATGCCGTGACGCCACTTCGACCCATCGACCATGAGCCCGCGCTCGCCCTGCTTGTCTGCGACGTACCAGTCACCCACCACCGGCTCGAACTCGGCAGCAGGCCCGCCGAGGGTCTCTGCGTCGAAGCTGACCTTGACCGGCGCCTGGTCAGCGCGTCCAGGCGCGGCAGCAAAGAGCAAGGCGAGCAGACTCCACGGTGCATGGCGCTTCATGTCGGCCTCC
>JBIOJD010000171.1:0-7921 GCA_044450485.1 Polyangiales bacterium
CGCCCCCTGACCGCGACGGGAAAGGAACGAGCTTTCCGGCCGCGCGGGTCATCGAGACCTCGCCGCATGCCGTGCCGACAATCTAGCTGCCCGAGCCGGGTCGTTGTCTCAGGCCACGCTCAGGTTTGCCTCAGATTCGCTCACTCGGAGGCGCCCGCGGCCACGAGCCGGAGCGGGCCGACCAGGCGCGCCGCCCGCTGCTCGATGTCGCCGATCCCGAGCTCGCGCGCAGTGAGCAGCGACGCGTCGATCAGCGCGCGCGCCCGCTCGCGATCGCCAGCGCGCCCGCGCTTCCACAAGGTCTCTGCGTAGTCGAATTGCACTTGCGCCACCCACACCCGGGCGCCGAGCTCCTGATTGCGCGCGATCGCGCGCTCGAAGCAGCGGTCGGCCTCGTCCCAGCGCTCTAGCGTGGACGCGACGCGCGCCAGGGCATGATGGACGGGTCCCATGTACATCGAAGCGTGCCCGAGCAGGATGATGCGCTCGGCATACGGCTCGAGCGCACGGTGCACGAGCTCCGCCCGCGGTCGGTCGCCGAGGTAGTAGCAAATGACCGACAGGTACATGTGGCAGCTGAGCCAGTTGTGGTCATAGGGCAGGTCTTCGAAATCGTGAACCGCGAGCCGCTCGAGCTCGCGGCGCGCCTCGGCCTCCATGCCGACGACCACGTGCATCGAGGCGAGGCCGCAGCGCCACACGACCGGCAACGGGTAACGCTCCGCGAGCGCGGCCAGCGGCTGCACCACCTCCATGCCGCGTCCTTGCTGCCAGCCGGAGACCAACATGCGGATGGCGTGGCCCTGGTCGATGCCGAGCGTGCCGCCGCGCGTGTGTTTGTCGGCGAGCCGCGTGGATTCGGCCTCGGCTTCCGCGAATCGCCCCTGCCAGAACATGCGCAAGAGCTCGAAGCCCTGCACCCAGTCCTTTTCGTCCGATTGCTGCATCTGCTCCGCGAGCCGCAGCGCGCGCGCGATGTCCGCCTCCGCCGCCGCGAGCTGAGCGCTCTGCAACAGCAAGAACGCGCGTTGCACATAGCCGTCGAGCTCGAGGCCAGGCAGATCCCTCGACTGCGTGTGCGCGAGGATCTCGTTCATCAGCGCCAAGCGCTCCTCGTGCTGGTGCGGCGCGGTGATCACGCGCTGCTTCATCAGCAAGGCTTCCGCCAACGTGTTGGAGTCGCCCACGCGCCGTGCCATCGCGACCGCCGCGTCCGCCAGTTGCTCGCGGCGCGCGCGCTCGCGCGAGTTGTACAGGGCGTTCGCGAGCTGGCCGAGCGACAGCGCCCGCAGCACCGAATCACCTTCGGGCAGAGCGGCGAGCGCTTGCTCGAGCAGGGCGACCTCCACCGGATCGACCGTGCCGGCCTCGCGCACCAGTCGGATGCGCAAGGGACCGAGCCCCGAATAGCCGAGCGCAGCGCGGGCGAGCAGCGCGGCGTCACCGCGCGCCTTGGCGGTCTCCGCCACCTCGAGGAATACGGCACGCACCTTGGCCGGATCTTCATGCGCGCCACGCAACGCCTGACCGCGCAGCAAGCGCAGCTCTGCTTCGCGCACCACGTCCTTCGGCGTCACGAGATCGAGCGCGCGCAAGGCCCGCTCGTAGTACTCGGCGGCGGTCTCGTAGGCAGTGGCCTCGAAGGCCCGCGCCGCGGCGCGCTCGGCGTAGAGCACGGCCTTGTCCGGCGCGAAGATCGCCGCCGCCTCGCCGAAGTGATAGGCCAGCTCGTCGAGCCTGCTCTCGTCACCTGGCTCGCAGCCGGCCTCGATCATCGAGCCGATCTCGTTGTGTCGCCGAGCGCGCTCCGCCATCGCCATCGCCTGGTGCACGCCCTCGCGGATCAAGGGGTGGCTGAAGCGGTACAAGCCCAGTCGCTCCTCGCACACGATCCGCGCGTCGACCGCGACTTGGAGCAACCCGAGCAGCTCGTCCTGATTGCGCTCCGCCACCTGCCGCAGATCGCTCCAACGAAAGCGCTGGCCGAGAGCAGCGGCCCAGCGCAGCATCTCCGCGCACGCCGGGGGAAGCTGCGCGACGCGGCGTACGATGACCTCGCGCACCTCGTCGGGCAGCGTGAGCGTGCCATCGGCGAGCGCCTTGCGGTTGCGCTCGTCGCCGCCCAGCAAGCGCGCGATCTGCAGCGCGAACAGCGGGTTGCCCGCGGTGACGTGGTGGACCTCGAGCGCGAGCGCGGGCGCGAGCTCTCGGGTCTCGGCCGACACGAGGCTAGAGACCTCGGTCGCCGACAGGCCCGACAGCAGGACGTGCTCGGCGCTCTTGGCCAGCGTCGGAAGGCTCTGCGCGAGCGGCCGCTGCGCGTCGACCTCGGTCGTGCGGTAGGTGCCGACAATCAATATGCGCGCGCGCTGCACCATGCTCGACAGCAGCTCCAGCAGCAGGAGCGACGCGCGGTCTGCCCAGTGCAGGTCGTCGAGCAGCAGCACGAGCGGGCGGCTCTGCGAGGCGCGCACGAAGAAGCTCGTGACGCTGTCGAGCATGAAGAACCGATCCTGGTCCGCAGGTCGCGAGGGCGGCAGCGGTACGTCGGGAAACATCGCACCGAGCTCGGTGCTGAAGCGGCAAAGGTCCGAGGCGCCGACGCCCATCTGCTCGCGCAGATCCGCAGGCTGGGTCTCTTCGGCCATGCGGCGCACGATCTGCAACCACGGCCAGAAGGGCGGCCCGCCCCGTTCCTCGTAACAGCGACCTTCGTACACGGACGCCTTGCGCTCGCGCGCGCGAAGCAGCAGCTCCTCGGCGACCCGCGTCTTGCCGATGCCGGGCTCACCGCCGAGCAGCACGAGCGCTCCGTGACCGCCGAGGCTCGCCCCGAGCGCGCTGTCGAGCCGCTGCAGCTCGAGCTCGCGACCCACGACCGACAGGCTCGCCTTGGGACGCAAACCACTCGGAATGAACGCGCGGCCTGGCGGTGGCTCGCTCGCGGGCTCGGCGCCGAGGACGGGGCTCTGGACCAGCTCCAGGCGCGCGGCGAAGCGGTAGCCGCGACCGCGCGAATTGCGGATCAGCTCGAGGCCGTCAGGGGTGTCACCCAGGGCCTTGCGCAGCTCCCAGACGGTTTGGGTGAGCACCGCCTGCGTGACCGTGACGTCCGGCCACAGTGCGCCGAGCAGCTCCTCGCGCGGGACGATGCGCTCGCGGTGGCGGACCAGGTAGAGCAAGAGCGCGAAAGCACGGGGGAAGATCTTGACGGGCTCTCCGCCCCGCCGCAGCTCGGCTGAAGGCGCGTCGAGCTCGAAGTCGTGGAATCGATAGGCTTCTCGCTCAGATGTCCCCATCAGCGTCCTGAGTCGTCGCCCAGAGTATCAATTCCGGAAAGTGCGGGAGCACCCATAACCGCGTGGGCGGGCCCTTGCAATGCTCACATGTCCTAGGACGGGGTGCCCCGTGCCGCCGCGGCACACCCTTGCCGAGGCGGTCACGCGCTCGACGTCGGAAAAAGATTACTGCCCAGATCCGAGGCCGAACCCCCGTTTTTCCCCGCGTTTATGCCCAGAACCGGCCGAGTCCTGGGGGCGAGCATGGCTGAATTGGGCGGTTTTCACTCGATTTTCTCGCGAATTGGCCAATCCGGGGCATTCCGAGGACCTTCCAGGCTTTCTATCGTAGGAGCTGCACCGAACGCTGACCGAGAACGAGGACACCGAGGTGAACGCCGCAACCGCCGCCATCCGTCAGGAGCTCGATCGCTTCGTCGACCACTACCGTCTGACGGCGCGCGAAGAAGACGTGATGACCTTGCTGGTCAGCGGCTGCACCACCGTCCCCGCGATCGCAGTCGCGCTGAACCTGCGGCAGCACACGGTTCACAACCACTTCAAGAACGTGTTTCGGCGCACGCGCACGAACACAAAGGCCGGCCTGCTGGCGCTGTTCACCCGCGAAGCGCTCGCGCGTCAGGCGGGCCTCGAGCCTTTCGTACGCCACCCACGCGTGTTGATCGCAGAGCCCGATCCGCTCGAGCGCGAGCGGCTCGCCACCGACCTCGGGGCGCGCGGCATGCTGACTCGGGTCGAAGTCGACTCGACGCATGTGTTGGAACGCATCGCGCAAGAGCGCACCGACGTGGTGGTGGCCGACGTCGCGCTCCCGGGTCTCGGTGGGCGCGGCGTGCTCGACGACGTCATCAGTCGCTTCGGACGCCACCCGATCGTGCTCCTGACGAGCGCGCGGCCCGCAGTCTCGCGCAGCCTTTGGATCGCACGCGGCGCGCTCGACCTGTTCGAGAAGCCGGCCAGCAGCGACAAGCTGGCGTTCGCCGTGGTCGAACATCTGGTCGACTCAGCCTACGACCGCAGCCGGCTGTTGCGCGTGGACGCGGACATGCCGGCGCGCATCAACGAGTCGCTCCCGGCGCGGATCTTCAACGTGGGCTTCGGCGGCGCGTTCATCGCGCTCGACGGCGAGCGCGGTTCGGACACCACTGCACCCCTCGCGACCGGCTCACGCATCCGCATCGAGTTCGAGCTGCCCGAGCGGGGCTCGATGCACGTGCACGGCGAGGTGCGGTGGCGTCGCGAGTCTTCCAGGCCCAAGAGCGATCCTGGGCTCGGGGTGCAATTCGTGGAGATGCGCGAAGAGCAGCGGGTCGTGGTCGAAGACTTCGTCCGCACGCGCAAGCTGCGCGCGATGTCGACGACGCCTCGGGATCCCCGAGATCTGGCTGTGCCGCGCGTGTGGGCTCTTCAATAAACCGGCTCTCTGTAGGTAGGCCGAGGCCCGACATGTGTGAACTTGACGGGTTCGGGCGATGCCGTCTCAATTGCTCGGCTGATGAGCTCGACTCCGCACATGGGCGACGGACCCAAAGCTCGTAAGAACCCGCGTGCCCAAGTCTCGCTCGTGGCGCGTTATCGCAGCCCGACCGCATTCGAGTTCGTCAAGGAAGAGTGCTTCGATCTGTCGGCGGGCGGCATGTTCATCAAGTCGCCTTCGCCTGCACCCGCAGGCACGCTGATCAAGCTCGAGTGTGACGTGAACGCCGGTGCCCAGGTCATCCGCGGCGTGGCACGCGTGGTGTGGCTGCGCGAAGCACCCGCGGACAGCCAACCAGCTGGCATGGGGGTGAAGTTCGTCAAGCTCGAGGCCGGTGGCCGCGAAGCGATTCAGGCGATCCTCAAAGAGCTAGGCGCGGACGCGAGCGGGTCCACGCCGCCACCCGGGCGATCACTGGCTCCGGAGCCGTTTCCGCGCACGCCGTCCGCTTCGCCCGAGAAGGAAACGTTTCGACCTACGGCAGCGCAACCTCTGCCCGACACGGCCGCGCACCCGGAGGCACCGCGGATCATTCCGGGCGTGCCGGCAGCTTCACCCCCACAGCCGCGCGCTCCATCGCAAGCGATACCGGATCCGGCGACGTCCGCGCGTCCTTCGAACCGGCCTGAGGCGCGCGACCTGCGCGACCGGCTCGAGAACGCCAAGCGCGCTCACGAAGCGAGGACGAGCGAGCGTCCGCCAGCGATGGAGAGCGTGCAGGTCGGCCGCCCCGCGCCGCGCGTCGACGACCCGGCCGAGCGCCCGACACCGCTCGAGATGCCTCGTCCTGCAGAGGTGCAAGCCGCGATCGCGCGCGCTGCCCAGCGCGAGGTGGACCGCAACCAATCCAAGCCCGCGCCCTCGCCGGGCGTGTCGAAGGCTCCTTCGGATGGGCCGAAACCCGCGGTCGCAGCGTCTGCTGCAGCAGCGGGGGCGCGGGCCGAGAAGCCCGCCGCTGCGCCGAAGACTGCGCCGGCCAAGGCTGCGGTTGCGCCATCGGCCAGCAGCGCGCCGGCAAAGGGCCCGAGCGCCAAGCCGTTCGTGATCGGGCTCGTCGCGATCCTGGCCGCTGCAGCGCTGTACCTCGCGACCCGCCCGCGGAGCGAGGAGGCGGCCGAGGTTGCGCCGGCACCCGCGCCCGCCGAGCAGGCCGCGGCGGCTCCGGCCCAGCCCCAACCTCCTGCAGAGCCGCCTGCACCTCCACCGGTCCCGGAGCCTCCGCCGCAGCCACCGATGTATGTGCTCGAAGTCGAGTCCTCGCCTGCAGGCGCGCGTGTGACCGCAGGCGATCAAGCGCTCGTCACGCCTGGTCGGCTCGAGCTCGGCACGCTCGATGCGCCGATAGAGCTGAAGGCGGAGAAAGAGGGTTTCTCGCCGGCCACCG
Source organism: Polyangiales bacterium (assembly GCA_044450485.1). Classification (GTDB taxonomy): domain Bacteria; phylum Myxococcota_A; class Polyangia; order Polyangiales; family JAFGIB01; genus CAVZVA01. Next base: position 6,161 of record JBIOJD010000171.1, read on the forward strand.
CCACGATCGACCGCGTGGGCTTCATGCTCGAAGATGGGCGCATGCGGCGCCGCGTCGTGCTCGCGCTGGCTGAGACCCCGAAGCCGGCGCCGCCGCCGCCGGTCGTGGAGAAGAAGCCCGTCGCTGTGGAGAAACCCGCACCGCCGGTCGCGGAGAAGAAACCCGTCGCTGCCGAGAAACCCGCACCACCACCGGTCGCGCCAAAGCCTGTGGTCGAAAAGAAACCCGCGCCGCCGCCGGCCGAGAAGCCCGCCAAGGTGGCGGAAGCACCTGCGCCGGTACCCGTGACTCCCCCGATCGAGAAGCCCGCCAAGGTGGCTGCAGCGACGCCGGCGCCAGCGGCCGAGCCCAAACAGACACCGCTGCAGACCGCGGCTGCGTGCTTGGCCACGGGCGATAACGCCTGCGTCGTGCAAGCGCTCGAAGGCAAGGCCAAGTCGGCACCGGAAATGGAGATGTTGATCGAGACGTATCGCGCAATGGGCAAGAGCGAGCAGGCCGACAAACTGATGCAGGTATACGTAGACAAGTTCCCGAACGAGCGGCGCACCGCCAGCTATCGGCGCGTGCTGCAGCGCCGCCAAGAGGAAACCTCGGCGCCGGCCGCAGCGCCCGCACCCGCCCCTGCGCCCGCAACGTCAGCGCCTGCCCCACAATGAGCGCCTCTGTCGCTGAAGTTGGCGCGGGCTGACCGGCCAGCTAGAATTCGGTCATGGACACGGCCGCATTCCGGGAAGCGCTGCTCCAGGTGATGGAGCGCAAGGTCCATTGGGCATGGCCGGCGTTCACGCACGGGCTCGTACCGAAGAGCCTGCTGCACCTGCACCTCGAGCAGGAGTACGGGACTTACGTGCGCGACTTCCCGGTGTTGATCGGTCGCGCGTACGTGCAGTGCGAGCTCGCCGAGGTGCGGCGTGAGCTGGTCGAGAACATGTACGAGGAAGAGACCGGCGGCATCACCGCAGGACGCCCGCATCCAGAGCTCTTTCTCGAGTACCCGCGGGGCCTCGGCATGGACGTCTCGCGCTTCGAGCACGTGCGCCTCTTGCCGCGCGCTGCCGCGTTTCGCGCGGTGGTCGACGCCTCGACGCTCGCGCGCGGCTGGGCCTGCGCTGCGGCCGTGACCACGATCTTTCTGGAGGGCACGCGCTACGAACGGGGCGAGCTCGACCCGAGCGCACCCAAGCGACCGGCCGCGCGACTCTCGGAGCATCCGCTGGTCAAGCACTACGGCTTGCCGATCGAGCGCTTGTCGCTGACCAAGGCGCATCACGAGGTCGAAGGCAACCACCGCGCCGCCGCTTGGCGCGTCATGCTCGACTTCGTCCCCGCCGCCACGCGCGCCGAGGTCGTGGCTGCGATGGAAGAAACGCTCGGCGCCTGGCTCACCTACCGCGACGAGGTCGCGGAGGTCTGCGGTCTGTGCAAGAACGACGCCGGCGCGCCGATGCGCCGCGCGAGCTGAGAGGCCTCGCTACTAGGGGCCGAAGACTTCGAGCTCGGAGAAGCCGGGCTCGTCGCTCTCATCGCTCAAGCCGGAGAACTTCACCGCGCGCGCCTTCGCGACCGGCGCGGGCAGATTCAGATCGAGATCGCGATCGGGCTCGGGCAGGTCGTAAATCCCTTCCCAGAGCACCGCGTCCGACGCGTCGAGCACCTGGAACTCGCCGCTCAAGAAGTCGTAGCCGGACGCGTACTCGCGATTGCCGCGGATGGCGATGCGCGCGACGGTCTGGTCCGCGGCAAAGGTCACCTTGTACC
>JBIOJD010000172.1:0-7892 GCA_044450485.1 Polyangiales bacterium
GGTGACGCTCTTGGTCATGCTCAAGGGACTGCCGCTCGCCTACAACCGCGATTTGCAAGAGGACAAGCCGCCGGTGTTCGACGCGTTCGACACCGTCGACGTCTGCTTGCGGGCACTGGCCGGCGCGATCGCCACCGCACGCTTCGACGCAGCTCGGATGCGCGCTGCACTGCAACAAGGCTTCGTCGACGCGACCGAGCTCGCCGACTACCTGACCGCCAAGAGCGTGCCGTTCCGCGACGCGCATCACGTTGCAGGGAGGCTGGTGAGCTTCGCAATCGCACACGGCAAGACGCTGCCTCAGCTTTCGCTCGACGAGCTGCGCCGGGAATCGCCCGCGTTCGCGCAAGACGTGTACGCGGCCCTCGCGCCAGAGGCCGCGGTGGAGCGGCGCAAGCTCACGGGTGGCCCAGCACGTGCGATGGTCGAATCCGAGATCGCGGCGCTGCGTGAGCGGCTGCGGCTACGCGGCTTCGATGCGGCCGCCGTCGCTCGGCGCCTGGGCGTGGAGGCGTAGGACGTGACTGCAGCGAGACGAACCGGTGCGACCAACGGCAAGAGCGAGGTGCCGCCCTCGGCTCACTTCCAACACCGCGCTGGCGTGCTGTGCGTCGACGGTCTGCCGCTCGACGCGATCGCAGCGGAGCTCGGCACGCCGGCCTACGTCTACAGCGCTGCCGCGATCGCGTCTGCCTTCGACGCCATCGATGCCGCGCTCGCGGGCTCTCCGCATCTCGTCGCATACGCGGTCAAGGCGAACGCCAATCTCGCGATCTTGTCTCGACTCGCGCGCGCGGGCGCGGGCGCGGACATCGTCTCGGGCGGAGAGCTTGCACGCGCGCGCAAGGCTGGGTTTGCGCCCGAGCGCATCGTGTTCAGCGGCGTCGGCAAGAGCGACGCGGAGATCGAAGCGGCTTTGCAGGCCGGCGTGCGCTCGATCCACGCCGAAAGCGAGCAAGAGATCGACGCGATCGAGGCCGCGGCGGAACGGCTCGGCACGCGGGCGAGGATCGCCTTGCGGGTCAACCCGGACGTGGACCCGAGCACGCATCCTTACATCGCGACCGGCTTGCGCGACAGCAAGTTCGGCCTGGATCTCGAGGCCGCGCGACGTCTCTTGCCGCGCCTCGTGCGCAGCCCGCGGCTCTCGCTCGAAGGCGTCGCTTGTCACATCGGCTCGATGGTCCGCTCGCCCGAGCCGATCGGCGAGGCCGTCGAGATCACGGCGCGCTTCGCACGCGAGTGCGTGGCCGCAGGCGCACCGCTGCGCACGCTCGACGCCGGCGGCGGCTGGCCGATTACGTATGGCGACGAAGACGGCGAGGCGGCCGCTCACGCACGCTTCGGTCACACCATCCTCGAAGCCATCCGCCGTGGTGGAGGTGATTTGGGGCTCACCGTGTTGGTGGAGCCAGGCCGATCGATCGTGGGCGATTCGTGCGTGCTGCTCACGCGCGTGCTCTATGTCAAGGAGCAAAGCGGAAAGCGTTTCGTGATCGTGGACGCAGCCATGACCGAGCTGATTAGGCCCGCGCTGTACGGCGCGTACCATGCGATCGTCCCGGTGGCCGAGCCGAGTCCCTCGGCCCCGCGCTCGGCTGCGGACGTGGTCGGACCGGTCTGCGAGTCGGGCGACTTCCTGGCGCAGGAGCGATCCCTACCACCCCTGCAACGGGGCGATCTACTCGCCATTCGCGGGGCCGGCGCATACGGGGCGGCGATGGCCAGCAACTACAACGGCCGGCCGTTCGCGCCCGAGGCGCTGGTCGAGAACGGCCAGCTGAGACTGATCCGCGCGCGGCAACCGATCGAAGCGCTCTGGCAAAACGACATCGTGGACTGAAGCTCACTCGAGCTGCGCCAGCGTCATCGCCAGCACCATCGACTTCGCCACGTCGCCGTCGATCCGCATCTTGCCCGCCATGAAGAGCTGGTGCGGAGCGAGCCCCTCGTCGCGCGCATCGAGCAAGTCGTCGTGCCCGAGCGAGAGCTTGAATTCAGGGCGCTCGATCGCGGTGCGACCGAGCCCGCATTTGAGCACGAGCGTGCCGAGATCCGGCACACCCGTGAGCTCGAGCTCGAACGCGAAGCGCGTCTGCGTGAAAAGCTCGCGCGCGGCGCGTGAGCCGAGCGCGGTCAGACCGAGCGCGATCAGGTCCATCACGGCGGCGTCGCGCTCCGCTTCGTCGAGCGCGTAGCGCGCGGCGTGGAGCGACAGCTCGAGCGCGTAGCCGAAGCCGGGAGCCGCTGCCTGCGCCTGCAGGCGCAATGCCTCGCGGCTGGCGACTAGCCTCAGCTCACCGCCGCCCTCCCCCGTCAGACGCAACAGCGAGGCCACAGGCTCGGGCTCGAGCAGCGCCAGCCTGCGCGCGACCGCCTCGTCGCCCCCCGTCGCGCGCTGCTCCAACCTGCGCAAAGCCGCTTCGAGCAGCACCTGCGCCCTGCGGAACACTTCGGCGAGTGAAGGGTCGGCCATGCGATCGTGATGGTGCCCGAAAACGGGCAACTCGGCTCAACTTGCCGCAACCCGGAAGAGCGCGTGCGGGGTTTGACCGCGCGCCGGGCTGAATGCTCCGCGCTCGGTGAACACCTCGTCCACCAGGCGCGCCGGGGTGACGTCGAAGGCAGGATGCCGGCAAGGAACGCCCTCGGCCACGACCGTCACGCCCCCGATTCGTGCCACCTCGTCCCGCGAACGCTCCTCGATCGGAATCAGCGCGCCGCTCGGACAGGCCAGATCGATCGTGCTGACGGGCGCGGCCACGGTGAACGGCACCGAGTGCGCCCGCGCCAGCACCGCCACGCCGTAGGTCCCGATCTTGTTCGCCACGTCGCCGTTGGCGGCGATGCGATCGCTGCCGACCACGCAGAAATCGATCTCGCCCTTCTGAAAGAAGTACGCGGCCATCGAGTCTGTGATCACCTCGACGGAGATCCGGTCCTGCTGCAACTCCCACGCCGTGAGCCGCGAGCCTTGCAGGTAGGGCCGCGTCTCGTCGGCGAGCACCCGGATGTCCTTGCCCATCGCGACCGCCGCCCGGATCACGCCGAGCGCAGTGCCGTAGCCGCCGGTCGCGAGCGCGCCTGCGTTGCAATGGGTCAGAATCGTCGCGCGCGCAGGCACGCGTTCCGCACCGAGCCGCCCCATCGCCTTGCACGCTTCGACGTCCTCGCGATGGATCGCTTCGGCCTCTTGCTGCATGCGCAAGGCGCGCTCGTCTGCAGGCAGCGCGGCGACGTCGGCCGCGCGCCGGCTCATGCGCGCGATCGCCCACGCGAGGTTCACCGCCGTCGGTCGCGCGTTGCCCAGCATCCTCCCCGCGATGCCGTGCGCGAGCAGAAAGCTCTGTGCATCGCCGCGCTCGAGCCGCGCTTGAAGCGCGAGCCCATAGGCCGCCGCGATTCCGATCGCCGGCGCGCCACGCACCACCATGTCGCGAATCGCCTCGAGCACCTGATCGGGCTTCTGGTAGCGGTGATAGACGACCTCGCCGGGCAAGCGCCGCTGGTCGAGCATCACCACCTCGCCCGCTTCGGGGTCGAGCTCGACCGCAAAGTAGCCAGCCAGCGAGAGCGGAGCGCGGGGTAGCTCGGGGCCCTGTCTCATGGCGCCTCGTCCAGTAGCCGGCGCAGGATCTCGTTGACGAGCTTCGGGTTGGCGCGGCCCGAGGTGGCCTTCATCACTTGGCCGACGAACCAACCGAGCATGTTCTGCTTGCCGCCGCGATAAGCCGCGACGTTCTCGGGGTGAGCAGCCACGAGCGCGCGCACCGCCTGCTCGATCTGCGCGTCGTCGCTGACTTGCGCGAGACCCTTCTCCGACACGATCTGGCGAGCGGCGCGCCCGCTCGACAGCATGTCCGTAAAGACTTCCTTGGCGATCTTCCCGCTGATCTCGCCGCTCTCGACGAGCCACAGCAGCTGCGCGAGCGCTTCGGGCGTCAGCCGCAGGTCCGCGGACAAGCCCTCGAGCTTCACGTGCCCGAGCAGCTCGGCTTGAATGAAGTTCGCGGCGCGCTTGCCGGCTTTGGGCAGCTCGAGCTTGCCCGCCGACGCGTCGAGCAGCGCACGGGTGGTGCGCTCGAGCAGCTTCGCCAGCGCGGGGTGCGCGGTGAGCACGGCTGCATCGGCCACGGTCAACCCGAGCTCGCCTTGCCAACGAGCACGCTTCTGCGCCGGCAGCTCGGGCAGCGCCTCGCGGGCGCGCGCGACCTCTTCCTCGCTCACCACGATCGGCGGCAGATCAGGATCCGGGAAGTAGCGATAGTCCATCGCTTCTTCCTTGCTCCGCATCGGCAGGGTCTTGCCCTGAGCATCGCTGTAGGTGCGCGTCTCTTGCCGCACTTTGCCGCCGCTCGAGACCAAGGCTTGCTGACGCGCGACTTCGTAATCGATCGCCTTGCGCACGAAACGGAACGAGTTGATGTTCTTGAGCTCCGTGCGCGTGCCGAGCTCGGTCGCGCCCACCGGACGGATCGAGACGTTGGCATCGCAGCGAAACGAGCCCTCTTCGAGGTTGCCGTCGTTGACGCCCGCAAACATCAGGATCTCGCGCAGACGTTTCAGGTACTCCTCAGCCTCGGCAGAGCTGCGCAGATCGGGCTCGCTCACGATCTCGATCAGCGGCACACCCCCGCGGTTGAAGTCGACGAGCGTGCGGCTGCCGGCTCCGCTGCCGTGCAAGTTCTTGGCCGCGTCCTCTTCCATGTGCGCGCGCAGAATACGCACGCTGCGCCGCGCGCCGTCGACCTCGATCTCGAGCTTGCCATGCTCGCAGATGGGCAGCTCGTACTGCGAGATCTGATAGCCCTTGGGCAGATCGGGATAGAAGTAGTTTTTGCGCGCGAAGATGCTGCGCGGCCGAATGCTGCACCCGAGCGCGAGCCCGGCGCGAACCGCGAGCTCGACCGCCTTGCGGTTCGGAACCGGCAGCGTGCCCGGCAAGGCCAGGCACACCGGACACACCTGCGTGTTCGGCTCCGCGCCGAAGCGCGTGGCGCAGCCGCAAAACAGCTTGGAGGCTGTCAGGAGCTGCGCGTGCACCTCCAGGCCGATCACGGTCTCGTACGGCGACGCCATGCTCGCTCAGCCCTCCGGATCCGCGGGCGCGCGCGGAAAGCCCGAGCCCGCTTCGAGCGCGTGCGCGAGGCGAAACAGCCGCGCCTCTTCGAACGCGGGAGCCACCATGTGCAAGCCGAGCGGCAGGTCGTGCTCGGCCATGCCGCAGGGTGTGCTGAGCGCGGGCAAGCCCGCGAGCGGCGCAGGCAGCGTGAAGATGTCTTGTTTGTACATCGAGAGCGGGTCCTTGACCTCGCCCAACCGAAAAGCCGGCGTGGGCGCGGTCGGCCCGAGCACCACGTCGCAGCGCTCGAACGCGCGCGCGTAGTCGCGACAGATCAGCGCGCGGACCTTCTGCGCCTTGAGGTAGTACGCATCGTAGTAGCCAGCAGACAGTGCGTACGTGCCGAGCATGATGCGGCGCTTGACCTCCACGCCGAAGCCGCGCTGGCGGGTCTTGCTGTAGGTGTCGCGCAGGTCTTCGCCGCGCACGCGCAGGCCGTAGCGCATGCCGTCGAAGCGGGCCAGATTGCTCGACGCCTCGGCGGTGGCGACGATGTAGTAGACGGCGATCGCGTGCTCGGCGTACGGCAACTCCACCTCGCACAGCTCGCAGCCCATCCTGGTGAGACGGCCGAGCGCGGCCTCGATCGCGTCGACGACCGCGCGGTCGCAGCCTTCGAGCGCGCTGCGCAGCACGCCGATGCGGAGCCCCCGCACGTCCTTGCCGCATTCGGCTTCGTAGTCGTCGACGGGGCGGTCGACGCTGGTGGCGTCGCGCGGATCGTGGCCCGCTATCGCCCCGAGGACGCGCGCGGCGTCACGCGCATCGCGCGCGATCGGCCCGATCTGGTCGAGCGACGACGCGAACGCGACCAAGCCGTAGCGCGAGACACGTCCGTAGGTGGGCTTGATCGCGGTGACGCCGCAGAAGCTCGCGGGCTGGCGCACGGATCCTCCCGTGTCGCTGCCGAGCGTCGCCGCCGCGAGCCGGGCCGCCGTCGCGCACGCCGCTCCGCCCGAAGAACCGCCCGGCGCGCGGGCTAGGTCCCACGGGTTTCGCACGGGGCCGTACGCGGAATTCTCGTTCGACGAGCCCATCGCAAACTCGTCCATGTTGAGCTTGCCGAGCATCACCGCGGATGCGGCGCGCAGTCGCTCGACCACGTGCGCGTCGTAGGGCGGACGATAGCCTTCGAGGATGCGCGACGCGCAAGTCGTGGGCACGCCGGCGGTGCAGAGGTTGTCCTTGAGCCCGATCGGCACGCCCGCCAGCGGTCCGAGCGGCTGGCCCGCGCTGCGCGCGCGATCGACGGCGGCGGCCTGCGCGAGCGCGCCCTGCACGTCGACGTGCAAGTACGCGCCGAGCGCGCGGTTGTGGCGCTCGATCCGCGCGAGGTGAGCGCGTGTGACTTCGATCGCGGATGCGCGGCCGGATGAGACGGTGTCCGCGATCTCGATGACCGACGCTGCATGCAGCTCGCCGGCAGTCACGCGTCACCGTCCAGCACGCGAGGCACTGCGAAGCCGCCCTGATCGCTCTCGGGCGCAGCCTCGAGCGCCGACTGCCGCGACAAGGACCCGCGCACTTCGTCTGGTCGCAGCGGCGACGCCACCTGCGACGGGTGAAACACGGCCTCGACGCCGGACACGTCGACGGCTTCGAGCGCCGCGATGTAGTCGAGGATCGAGCCCAGATCCTCTTGCATCGCCTGGGCTTCGGCCTCGCTCAGCTCGAGGGCTGCGAGCTGCGCCACGTGACGCACCTGATCGAGGGTGAGCCGCGCCATCGGGCGCGCAACGTAGCGTGCAAATGCGCTGGGGTCACGCCGCTCCAAAATGTAGAAAATTCCGCACTGGATGGTACTCCAACGCTTGCTTGTGTCCGGCCTATCGGCGATACGTCGAGAGCGCTTGGGAAAACACGGGCATGGCCCATTTTAGCCGCCTGGCCCGTTGTCGGTACATCTGGTCTGGTGTAGGGGGAGTCCGGGCGCCTGCAGATGGCGTTTGACGTTAGGGGTGAGCCTGAGTAGCATTTAGTAGCGGCGGATTTTTCTGGTGAAGCAAGCGCCAATGAACTGGATCACGGATCGCCTCGGCTTGGTAGCGCTCGAGGAAGACGAGCAAGGCCGGGTTGTGGCAAGCGCCGCTGCCCGCGAGGTCCTTGGTCCGGGCGATTATCCCAGTTTGGGGATTGCGCTGCGACGGTTGGTTGGCGACACGGTGACAGCTCCCTCGCTCGACGATGCGCTCGCGAGCGTGCGCAAGCAGGGTCGCTCCGAGATGCAAGTGGGTGAGCACCAGCAGTTGCTGCTGGCGCAAGACGCTTCGGGTCGCGTGCTCGCGATGCTTTCACCGCGACCGTCGACAGCGCCCGCAGCAGCACCCGCCGCAGCTGCGTCGGCCGACGTGCGCGCTGGCGTCTCGCACGAGCTCGCCAATGCGCTCGGCGCGATCGCAGGCTGGGCCCGACTGGCCAAGCAAGGCCGTCGCGTACAAGAGGCGCTCGACTTGATCGAGATGAGCGCGGAGAGCGCGTGGTCCGCAGCGCAGCGAGTGTTGGGCGATCACAGGACGATGACCGACGGGCCTTCGGCGTCGGTGGATCTCTCCGCCTTCGTCGACGAGGCAGCGCGTCTGCTCGGACCCAAGGCCACGGCGAAGGGCGTGCTGGTGCGAACCGCGATCGAGCCCGGTCTGCGCGTCCGCGGCGATCGCGGCAGCGCTTGGTCCATCACGTGGAACCTCGCTGCCAACGCGGTCGAGGCGCTGTCTCCGGGCGGCACGGTCGAGCTGCGCCTGCGAAGCCAAGGCGACAACGCGTTGCTCAC
>JBIOJD010000173.1:0-7799 GCA_044450485.1 Polyangiales bacterium
CATGTGCGCCGGATTGCGTCGCATCCACAGCCGCACGTTGTGAGGACCGCCGTTGTATGAGGCGATCGCAAGCGGCAGCCGGCCGTCGAAACGCCGGAGCAGCGACGCCAGATACCACGCCGAGAACTCGAGGTTGCGTTCCGGATCGAGCAGATCGGTCGGATCGAAGTCCACGACGCCGAGTTGCTTGGCGATGCGCTCGCCGGTCGCCGGCATGATCTGCATGAGACCTACCGCACCAGCGTTCGAGATGATGCGCCGGTTGTAGATCGATTCGACGCGCATCACCGCGAAGAGCAAGTTCGGATCGAGGCCGTGCGCTGCCGCCGCCCGCTCGACCAGCGCTGCGTAGGCGCGCGGACGCGCGTCGAAGCGCTCGCTGCCGAAGCGCACGCCGACACCCGGATCGCCGAGGAGATTCGCGACGTCGCTGAGCGTGGCGCGCGTCTTGCGGTCGAGCGCGCGGCGCGCGGTGGCGACCGCATAGGTCACGGCCCTCCGCGGCGGCGCGCTGCCGGTGAGCAACGCGAACAATCCGGAGCGCAGACGCAGCGCGCCCGTCGCATCCCGGTACGCGAGATACGCTTCGTTGATCTCGTCGGCGGCCGCCTCTTGCTGGTCGATCTGCGCGAGGTCGAGCGCTCGCAACAGCCACGGATACGCTTCTCCGTGTCGTGCGGCGATCGGGGCCAGCAGCTCGAGCACGCGTGCCCGGACCGCGGCCGCTCGCGCGCTTGCCTGCGTCGCGGTGTCGGCCGGCGCGGTCGGTTGCGCGCCGTCGTCCGGTTCAGGGCTGCTCTCGCTCGCAGCCAATCCCTCTTCAGCGCGCTCGTAAACGGGAAGCGCGCGCGCGGCGGGCGCAGACGGGAGGGACGGTGTGTCGAAGATGGCGCCCACCAGCGACATCGAAGGCGGCGCTGGCGGCACCGTGGCTTCGTCGATTGGGGCCGGCGTTTCGCTCGATGCCAGGTCGTCGGCCGCAGCGGCCGGTTCTTCATCACCCGCCGTCTCTGTGGACAGCAGTGCCCGGTCGCGGGCTTGCTCGGACAAGCAGCTCTCGCGGCTCTGGCTCTGCATCGCCCAGAGCCTCAAATCGGCCCACATGGCGTAGTACGAGCTCGCTCCGCGATCGCCCGAGAGCAGGCGTAAGTACTGCGCCTCGGCTTCGCCGCCCCGACCGAGGCGTTCGAGCGCGCGTGCATAGTGGTAACGGGCGGACACGCGGTAGCGCGGCACGTCGATGACGGTCTCGAGCAGCGCGGCGATCGACGCGTCGGAGGCCACGCCCGAAGCGCGGATCGCGGCGTTGAAGCGGGCTGCGGGGTCGATGCTTCGACGCGTGCGCATCGTGTCGAGCGCTTGATCGCACTCTTCTTGCAGCCCGTGCTCGACCGCGATGTCGAGAACTGCGAACAACGGGCCCGCGTTCAGACGCGCGATCGGCTTGCTGCCGCGAAGCGCGCGCACTCGGCGTTGGGCGGCTACGCGGTCCGACTCGGCGGCGCTCGCGTCGTCCTCGCCTGACGCTACGAAGACCGCAGTCGCCTTTGCGGGCTTGGCGTCCGCGGCGCTCCGCTCCCAGCGTCCTTGGACCCGCGCGACCCGCGCGCCGAGCTCCTGCAGCTTGGCGCGCAGCTCGGCGTTGAGCCCCCGTTCCTCGCCGATGGCCGCGATCTCGGCGGCGGCTTGCTCGATCGGTCCGTCGAAGAGCAGCCGTTCGGCCCGGCCAACGCGCTCGCTCGCCGTGAGCGGCGCAACTTTGACCCCTTGGCCCGCGAGCCGTGCCAGCTCGGCGCGCGCTCTCTCGGCGACTGCGCCCGCAGGCTCCTGCAGGTCGATGCGGCGCAGCAGCTCCGCAGCGGCGCGTAGATGACCCCAACCCTCGCGCGCGAGCGCGAGGTCGTAGTCGAGCTCCTGTCGAAGCGGCAACTTCGAGTAGCGCGCCGCGAGCGCCTCGTACGCGCGTTCGGCCTTGTGGTCGCCCGCTTGCAGCAAGCAGCGCACGGCGCCGATCTGGGCGCGCGCGGCCACGTTGCGGTCTGGGCTCTGCACCGCGAGCGCGTACGCCTCGCAGGCTTGCTCCGGCATGCCCAGCTCGCGCAACAAGTCTCCACGCTCGAGCGCGAACCGGTCAGCCACGCGCGGCAATGAGCGCTCCACCACGCGGAGCTGCAGCACGGCATCGCCCCGCTTGCCAGCGCGCAGTAGCGACCGAGCCTCGTGAATGGCGGCGCGCGCCACGACCACGTCGTTCGATTCGGACGCCGCGCTCGCAAAGGCGAGCGCAGGCGCGCCCAAGGCTTCGGTCTCGGGCCGGTCGAGCGCGCAGGAGCCTGCCTCGTCGGGCGGCTCGGGCGCCAGGCACATCAGCGAATCATCGCTCCAAGCACGAACCGAGTGAGCGCTCGCCCACGCGATCCACAAGCAAGCCAGCGTTGCTGCCCTGCGCATCTGTTACACCACACTCAAGTGTGACTGAGCTCGCCCTACTCCGCAAAACACTTGCAGAGCCTCGGTCATTTCAGCCCACCAAGGGGTGCGATCATTTAGGCTTGACTGTAGCCCCGCCTTGGGAGGGTGCGCCCTCGTCTGGCTCCTTGGAGAGCTCGGGGACCGCGACTGTGAATACGGCGGCCGCGACCACGATCAAAAAGCCGAGCAGCAGCAGACCCTCGCGCACCGCGTACCGGGCGCCCGGCCGCGTCGGCTGTCCTGCCGCCGCGGGCTTCGACGCGAGCGCGCGCATCAGCCGCCCAGCCTGCGCAGGTTGCGCTGCAGGCGCGGGCCAGGTGGCTCGAGGTCCGGCGCGAACGCGCTCCCCCGCACCGTGTCGCAGGCCTCGATGTAGCGCCGCGCGGCCTCCAGCCTGACGTCGTCGGGGATCACTGGAACAGGCCCGTCGCCGCGAAAGCCCTGGGCCGCGAGCCAGCGCCGTAGATACTCCTTGTCGAACGACTCGGGTGTCTGCCCGTCGCGCATGCGTTGCGCATAGCTCTCGGCGAACCAGAAGCGCGACGAGTCCGGCGTGTGGATCTCGTCGATCAGCACCATCTTGCCGTCTTTTGTTTTGCCGAGCTCGTACTTGGTGTCGACCAGGATGAGCCCGCGCGCCGCGCACAGCTTCTGGCCGAGCGCGAACAACTTCATGGCGTGCGCGGCCGCGCGATCGAAGTCCTGCTCCGAGACCGTGCCTGCGGCGAGCAGCTGCGCGCGCGATGCGTTCTCGTCGTGCGCCCCGTGGGCAGCTTTGGTCGTCGGCGTGAGCAGCGGCTCGGGCAGCGGCTCATGCGGCTTCAAACCTTCGGGCAAGCGGTGCCCGCAGAACTCGCGGTCGCCGCGCTGATAGGCGGTGAGGATGCTCGTGCCGCTGACGCCGGTCAGGTAGCCACGCACCACCATCTCGACCGGGAGCGGCTCGCACTCCACGCACTCCATCGCGTTCGGATCGGGAACGCTGAGCATGTGGTTCGGCACGAGCGAGCGCGTCTGCTCGAACCAGTACGCGGCGAGCTGATTGAGCACCTGGCCTTTGAATGGCAAGGTACCTAGCACGCGGTCGAACGCGCTCACGCGATCGGTGACGACGATGATCCGCCGCCCGTCCGCGGTGGAGTAGTTGTCGCGCACCTTGCCTTCGTAGCGGGTGCCGAGCCAAGACAGCTCGGTCGAAGACAACGTGAGCGAAAGGCCTAGTTTCAGCGTATTTGCGTCGATGGTCATGGCGGTAGCTCGGGGAGAGCGAAGCTAGCAGAGAGCCCGGACCGTGGCCACGCGTCCCGGTTGACGCTGCGGACCGATGGCGCTACCGCCTGCCGTGGCCGTCGACGTGGAGCTCGATGCAATCCGGAGCCGCCTGTCTCGTCGAGCGCCTCAGCGTTACGCGGGCGAGGCGACCCGCCGGGCCGCGGTCTCGGCGATCCTGCGCCCCGGGCTGCACGACACCGAGCTCTTGCTGATCAAGCGCGCGGAGCGCGACGGCGATCCCTGGTCCGGACACATGGCGCTGCCGGGGGGCCACCTCGATCCGGGGGATCCCGACCTGCTGGCCACGGCACGGCGGGAAACGCTGGAAGAAGTCGGTCTGGACCTGCGCAGCCACGAGCTGCTCGGCGCGCTCGACGAGCATCCGGCGTCGGCTCAGGGGCGCTTCACCGGGATGGTGATCGCGCCATTCGTGTTTGCGCTGCGCAGCCGCGTGGAGCTGCGGCCGAACCACGAGGTCGCCGACGTGCTGTGGGCGCCCCTCGGCCGTCTTGCCCGGGGCGAGGCCGACGTGGTGAAGGAGCTGTGGCGTGAGGGTCAGCTGGTCCGCTTTCCGGCCTACGCCGTGGGCGAGCACGTGGTGTGGGGACTGACTCATCGCGTGCTTCGAAGCCTGTTCGCCGCGCTCTCGTGAGGGGCGCGGAGCTTGCAGAGTGGCCCGCCCCGGCCTTAGACAGTCCCCGTGGATGAGCACAACTACGAGCGGCTCGCGGCCGACACGTTCAAAGCGGTGCTCGATCTGTTCGAGGACGTCGACCCGGACGACGCCGAGGTCGACGCGGGCGGAGACGTGATCCGCATCGATCTTCGGGGCGGGCGGCGCATCGTGCTCAACACACAGCGACCGGTGCAGCAGCTGTGGCTGGCGGGCGGGCAGCAGGCCTGGCACTTCTCGTACGACGCGCCGAGCGCACGTTGGGTCGACGACAAAGGCCGCGGCGAGCTGTTCTCGGTGCTGCGCACGCTGGCCCGAGAGGGCGCCGGCCTCGACCTCGGCTGAGCGGCCTCTCCGACCGGCTCTTTTTCGAGCCAAAGCGACGTTTGCGGATTGACAGGCGCACTATGTGCGATATGTAGCTGATTGTCGCCTCCGTTCAGTCCGCCGGTAGTGACGGCCTTCGGAAGCGCCCTGCCTATTCGCGATCGCGCGTGCCCCAGAGGGCAGGTGAGATCGGCGCTTCTGGATCGCTCATGAGTCGCTGGCTACTCTTGTCGTGTTGCGTCCTCGTGCTCACCGCAGTGAGCAAGATCGAGCCCCGGCGTCAGCCGGACGCGCAGCCGCTCGGCGGAACGTGCCAGACGGATCTCGGGTGCCAGGTTGGGCTGCAGTGCGAGCACCTGTCCGGCGTGATGAACGGCCAGTGCGCCGCGAGCTGCAACGCGGCCAGCTCGTGCCAGGAGAGCTTCGGGACCGCGTCGATGTGCCTGGGCGCCGACCTTTGCGCCCGCACCTGCGAAGCAGACGCGGACTGCCCGAGTGGCTCGCTCTGCAACGACTATCGCTGGTGCGAAGTCCAGCGCTGAACCGTGCTCGGCGGTCCGCACCGCACGCCGCGTCCACGCCGAATTCTTGACCGATCGCGCCCAGCGCCTAACGTCGGGGCCAAGACCGGAGGGCGATGACGATGAGCGCTGTGCGGGTTGCGATGGGCGTTGCGCGCGATGAAGGCGCATTTCAAGTGGATGTTCAGGCCATGCAGGATGCGCTCTACGACATCCTGGCCACGGGCATCGATCCCGAGCAGCAGGACGTGCCCAGCGCGGATATCGAGCGCTTCTTGCACGAGCACGCGCGCGCTGCCAAGGCGGCGTCCGAGTTCCATGCGTTCTTCGTCAAGCACGGGCTCAACGTGCGGACGCAGCGACCAGCAGCGGCCGTGCTCGAGCTGCCGCCGATCTCGCGACCCGAGGACGACGGCGCCCCAGCCGTGAGACTGGTGGACGATCGCGACAGCGACGCGATGGATCCGGACACGGGCGCGCGCCCGGTGCCCGCACCGACTTCCATCCCGGCCGCAGGCCGCAACATCTTGCGCAAGACCATGATCGCCGCGCTCGCGGCGTGTGCGGTGGCCGCGATCGGCGCCGCGGGGCTCTACGGCTACGGCGCGATCCGGGAGCTACGCGCGGAGCTCGGCCGCGCTTCGCGGCACGCCGAGCAACAGAGCCAAGCGATCCAGGCCTTGCGCGATCACGCCGCGGGTCTCGAATCGAGCGTCGCGGCGACCTCGGAGCTCGTGCAACGCGTCGACCAAAAGAGCGACCTGCTGCTCGAGACCGTCATCGCGAACGAGCACGCCTCCGCGCACAGGCACCACTGACGGCGAATCGCTAACCGTAGTGGAAGGCCGAGAGGCGGACGTTTCCGAACGATCCGTCGAAGCCGAGCTTGCCGCGATCGGTGCCGGCTGCGCCTGCCACGACCATCAGGGGTAACAGGTGCTCCTCGCGCGGATGCGCTTGACGCGCAGCCGGCGCTGACTCCCATTGGGCGAGCAGTCCATCGCGCTGCTTGGGCTCGGCGGTCGCCGCCTCGCGCAGCCAGGCATCGAACACCTCGGACACGCTGCGGCCCTGGCTCGTGCCGAAGCCGCGCATGTTGTGATAGCTCATGCCGCTGCCCACGATCAGCACGCCTTCGTCGCGCAGCGGCGCGAGCGCGCGGCCGAGCGCGATGTGCGCCGCAGGGTCGAGACTATGCAGCAGCGAGAGCTGCAACGTGGGCACGTCGGCTTTTGGAAAGGTCAGCTTGAGGGGAATGAACGTGCCGTGGTCGAAGCCGCGCTCTGCGTCCACCGCGACTGGCAACGCGGCCGCCGCGAGCAGCTGTTTCACCCGTTCCGCCAGCTGCGGAGCGCCCGGCGCCGGCCAGGTGATGCGGTACGACTCCTCGGGAAAGCCGTAGTAGTCGTAGTAGAGCGGGGGCCGCGGCGCCGTCATCAGCGTGGGGACGCGCTCTTCCCAATGCGCCGAGATCACGAGCACGGCCTCGGGCCGACCCCCGAGCTGCTGCTCGAGGGTGCCCAGGTACTGCGCGAGCGCCGCGACCTCGTCGTGGCCCCACATCGGCAGCTCGACGAACGGCCACGGACCGCCCCCGTGCGGAAGGTACACGACGGGCATGCGTCGCTTGGTCATAGATTTGTTCCTCACGCGTTTGGCGCCGCCGAAGCCGGACAGCACGGCTGAAGCCATGGTGCCGAGACCGAGCTTGAGCGCGTCACGACGTTTCATCCTGGGCTCCGAGAACGATCATCCTGACGCAATCGCGGGACGGTTCAAGGCCGAGCTCGCAAAGGGTGGCGCGTTGCGCGGGCGCGCCACCCTCTGGGTCGAACACGAAACGGCTCAGTACTTGCGCTCCTCGGCCTCTTCCACGAAGAAGATCTCGGGCGCGCCGAGCACGCCGCCCTTGTCCATGGCCGCGCGCAGCTCGGCCGAGCCACCGTAGCGCTTGGCCCCGTCGAGGTCTTTCACGCGGTTCACGATCGTGACCAGGTTGGGGTCGCTGGCGTCGCGGTAGAGCAAGGTCGAGATCCAGCCGTGCGCGCGGCGCGTCTCGGTCATGCTGTCGAAGACCTTCTTCCAAGCGTCGAAGCTGGCCACGCGGTGCCGGACGATGAGAGCTGCTGTCATGGTGTGTTTCTCCTGGTTGCGCGGCGGCCTGTCCACCGCGAGCTCGACTATGCGAGCCGCTGGCGCCGACTCCTAGGATTGATGCCGCACAGGGCCCGTGCGATCGTGCACGGGTGGTCGATTGGAATGATCTCCGCTACTTCCTCGCGATCGCGCGCGCCGGAACGCTCACCTCGGCGGCCCGAGATCTACGCGTCGAGCACACCACGGTCGGCCGCCGGCTGGCTGCGCTCGAAGGCGCGCTCGGTGTACGCCTGTTTACCCGCGGACCGGACGGCTTCGCGCTCAGCCAAGCGGGCTCGGAGATCTTGGTGCTCGCGGAGGAGATAGCCGCCCGCGTCGATGCGATCGAACGACGCGTGGCGGGCTCGGATGCGAAGATCGAAGGGGTCGTTCGGCTC
>JBIOJD010000174.1:0-7782 GCA_044450485.1 Polyangiales bacterium
GACATGGCAGACGTCGTGGTGTGCCAGCACCCGGTTCGTACTGGGGAGCTCGTGATCGGACGTGCGGTAGCGTTCGCCGGCCACAGCATCCATACCGACTACAATGGGATGCTGTACGTCGACAGGGATCAAGCCGCGGTCCAGGTCGAAGGTCGTGTGGGCTTCTACGACGAAACACGCAAGCGTCTGTACCAGATGCAACGCGGCCTCGTGGACTACTTCGGCAAGCACAGCCATGAGTTCTTCATCGAAGAAAACGACCGCGTGAACGTCCCGAGCTACACCGTCGACAAGGGCGTGTACCTGCTCGGCGACAATCGCAGCGAACGCAGCTTCGACAGCCGCGAGTTCGGCGAAGTGGATCCGAACCGGTGCACGGGTCAGGTGTTCTTGCGCTGGACCGCTGCGCCCGGCAACGAGGAGCTCGGCCATCATCGATTGGACACGATCCAATGAGTCTAACCAGAACATTTGTGCTGGCGGGCAGCTTGTTGGCGGCAACCACTGCGGGCGCAGACGCCTCGCCGCCGCGCTATGCGCATGCAATCGAAGAAGAGCTCTCCGCCATGGGCATCGACGCGCGCTGCGAGCTGCGTGCGGACCGGCGGCAGCACTGCAGCTACAGCCGAGCTTCGAGCACGGAGCGACGCAAGCTGGACGTCGAGGCCGTGTACAGTGACGAGAGCGACACGGTCTACGTCTACGTCGCGCGTTACCTCGTGCTGCCGCCCGACGCACCGACGACCCAGACCGTGCTCAGACGCCTGATGGAGCTCAACTGGGAGCTTCTGCTCGGCAAATTCGAGTGGAACCCGCGGAGCGGTGAGGTGCGCCTGTCGGCGATGCTCAGCACGGACTCGAACTTCGACCGCCGCGCATTTCGGTCGCTGATTCACGGGCTCGAAGCGTTGGCGACGCGGCACGAACCAGAGCTGCGCGGATTGTCTTCGCAATGAGCCAATCGGTTCACATCGCATCTCGTGCCCATGCTTGCGGCCGCGCCGCCTCCGTGTTGGAGTCCGCGCCTCGCATGCAGAGCAAGGGCTCAGGCGCACGTGCTAGTGGCCGCTTCGGCTTCTACGGCTGGTTGATGCTGGCCGCGACGCTCGCAGCCTGCAGCGCGGCGCGGCCAGGTGAGTACGGCGAAGAACAGTGCAGCAATCACTGCGATGACCCCGATTGCTGGGGCACCGCGACCTGCCGCGTCTACGCCAAGACCGCCGCCGTTCAGGATGCGGGCATGGACGCTGCACCAAAGCATGCGGCAGCCAGCCCCGACGCAGCGAGCACCGACCGCGACTCGGCAGTCGCGATGGATGCCGGGGCAGCGCTTCAAATTGCGCCTCTGCAAATCGGCGACGCGGCCCCATTACCGGCCGACGCCGGCCCGGCCTTCGTCGATGCAGCGGCGCGCCCACCCCCGTGCGATCCGGTGTGCAAAACCGACGAGGTATGCACGGACGGGCAGTGCACCGCAGTCGCGGTCGAGACCTCGGGCAAGTACCAGCTCACCATCGTGAGTGCGAACGCACCCGACCAAAGCCCCACCTCTCGTTGCTACGATACGCTGTGCGCGAATCCACTCTCGGCGGTGCCCTATGGCTTGTGCCTCTGCGACGTGGATCCCTACGTGGTCGTGACTCGCATTCGCAACGGCGTCGAGACCAAGATCGGCATGACCTCGATAGTGATGGACCAGCCGAATCCGATGTACGTCGATGCAACGTTCATCATCGATCTGATGCGCGGCGACATCTTGCGCTTCGATGTTTGGGACCACAACGACATGCCAGTCGCAGATCAGCTGCTCTTCGAGTGCAAGCCGAATCTCACGAACTTGATGCCCGGACCGATAGGGTGCACCACCTTGGCGGGGCCGCTCTACGCGCAGCTCGTCGGCGTCAGCGCCGACCTCGAACTCGCGCCTTGAGCGTCTGCTTCTTCGCACGACTGCCCGCGAGATAGCGCAGGCCCGTCGCGATCGGATGACGGCCCTCCAAAGCCCGCTCGAGCTCGAGTAGCTCCCGACGCAACCGCACGCGACGCTCCGGGTCGAGCTTCAGCGTCGTGAGCAGCTCGAGCAGGTTCCAGCGCAGCAGCCACTCGTGCGGATGCGCGCGCTCGAGCGCGGTGTGAACGGCGGCTGCTCCGCTGAGAGCAGTTCGCGCGTCCGCTGTGCGAAATCGCGCGGTGCGCTCGTACAATCGCCGCCGAGCGCGCTGCTCCGCGTCTTCGGGTCGCCGCTGAGGAGCGCTCGCACGCGGCTGGTGGGAGTCGGGAAAGAAGCCGGCGTCTTCGGCCCCAGCCCGTACGCTGGTCACGCGCTCTCCCTTCAACCAGGCCACCGTCGCAGGCGCATCGCCGAAGAGGGCGCGACCGCGCCGCAGCACGCGGGCCTCGCGAAACAACACGATGCGCTCGGCCGCGCCCCGGCCGATGAGCTCCGCCGCCACCGCCTCGATCCGCAGTCCATTCGAGAGCGTGCACCGCACCGCTCCCGAGCTGGCCCCCGAACCGAGCGCAGGCCAGCGGACCGCTTCATCCGAGTCGGATCCGAGCACGACCACGAGCCCGCGCGGGTAGCGCTTGGGTCCGTGGCCGCGAAGAGTTCCGCCGGCCTCTCCGAGAGCAGCTTGGCCCGCGAGGCGCACCGCACACGGCTCGCCTGCGTGCGCGACGACCTCCGCCACCTGTCCCGTGGCGTGCACGCCCGAGTCGAGAACGAACGTCGCCAGCTCTTGCGCGGCCATGGCGGTGCGCAATCCCGCGAGACCGCCTTTGCAGAATGCGAACGGTCCACACACTTGCTCGAGCACCTCGCCGAGTTGTGCGAAGTCTCGCGCGACGAAGAGCTGGGGCTGGGGTCGCGTGATGTCGTAGTCGACCGCGGCGCAGCTGCGATCGAGCGCCAGCTTTCGAACGCTGCGCTGCCGGCAGAAATAGCTCTCGCCGAGGGACGACAGCAGACCCGCGCCGTAGAGCTTGTAGTGCTTGGGCGTGCCGATCAGGCCGTACTCGACCGTCCACCAGTAGAGGCGCGAGAGCACCGCGGCCTCGCTCGCTGGAGCAGGCTCGACGACGAGCGCGGCAAGCGCCTGCTCGGTCGCCGCGATCTCGCGCGGGTCGGCGTCGCGCTGCTCCTTGACCACCGACAGCCGGTGGATCGCCGCATAGAGCTGCGCGTCGCGCGGCGAGCTGAATGCGCGCATCCCGTGCTCGCCGATGCGCCGGAGAAACGCGGCGTAGTCCGGGTTCGGCAAGATCGGTGCGTGACCGGCCGCTTCGTGAATGATGTCGGGAGCCGGCGTGTACGGCAGATGCTCGACCCGTCGGATGTCGGCCGCGATCGGCAAGATCCCCAGCGCCTGCAGCTCCTGAAAGGCGCGCGGAGGGATGAAGCCGTCCACGCACACAGCGCCCCAGCCAAAGCGGCCGAGGCATTCGTCCATCTCCTCGATGCGCGGGATGCGCTCGACCGACATCCCGGTCTGCTCGAGGCCCCGCGTGTACGCTGGATGCGCGCTGCCGCCGAGCCGGTCGCGCAACTGCAGCAGCACGAAGCGCCAGACCGCCTGGTCCACGGCCGTGTATGCGCCGTAGTCCTGGGTCACCACGAAGCGCCGCAGATGCGGCGGTACGCGCTTGGCGGTCTCGCTCAAACCGAGCTCAGCTCCTGCCTTACTCTAGCAGGCGCAGCCCGCGTCAGGCCCGAGGCGCGGCGACCGCGTGCCAGTCGCAATTGCGAGTCCGCAGCCGTATCTTCGTCGCCATCTTCGTCGCCCCGGCGCGGGTCGGCACTTCGGGGTTGCGCCCGAACTACATTAGAATCATTATCACCTACGAATGAGTAAAACCCGTGCCAGCTCGGTCACAGATGCCTTGCGGGCCGCAGGGCTCAAAGCCACCCCACAGCGCTTGGCGGTGGCCGAGTGCCTGATGCGGGATCACAACCATCCCACGGCGCTCGACCTCCACGCACGCTTGCGCCTGCGCTTTCCGAGCATGTCCGTCGCCACCGTGTACAACACGCTGCGCGCGCTCGAGTCGGTTTCGCAATGCCGGCAGCTCGAAATGGGCGGCTCGAGCCGCTTCGATCCGACGGTCGAGCCGCACGACCATGCGGTGTGCGAGCTCTGCGGCGCGATTCGCGACGTCGGTCTGGCCGGCTCGCAGCGCGGCGAGTCGAGCTGCAGTCTGCCGGGCTTCCGTGTCGCACGTGTGGAACGCATCTACCGCGGGGTCTGCGCCAAGTGCGCAAACGCCGCCTGAAGCAGTCCGATCCAAGGAGGAGAACAACAGCATGTCCAAAGCGCTCAAAGGCTCGAAGACCGAGCAGAACCTGAAGGATGCGTTCGCAGGGGAGTCGCAGGCGAACCGCCGCTACCTGTACTTCTCGAAAGTCGCAGACATCGAGGGGCTTCCGGATGTGGCTGGGCTCTTCCGCGACACCGCGGATGGCGAGACCGGACACGCCCACGGGCACCTCGACTACCTCAAGCAATCGGGCGACCCGGCAACCGGTAAGCCGATCGGCACCACCACGCTCAACCTCGCGGCCGCCGTGGCCGGCGAGACCTACGAGTACACCGAGATGTATCCCTCGATGGCCAAAGCCGCACGCGAAGAAGGCTTCACCGACATCGCGGAGTGGCTCGAGACGTTGGCCAAGGCCGAGAAATCACACGCAGGCCGTTTCCAGAAGGCACTAGACGGTCTCAAGTGAAGGGTTGAGCGAAACCACTCGAGCACCGCGCTCGAGCCTGCCTGCGGTCCGTTCTCGGGCGAGGCAGGCTCGGGCCAGCGCTCGGGACCCAGAATCGAGGAGCCGTCGTGAAACGAGTCGACCGATCGGAGCTGCTTGGGCTCGGCGCTTACGAGCAGGTGCGGGAGCACTTCCGCGCCCGCGTGATGATGCTGAAGGATCGGCGTCGCACGCAGCTCGGCCCTCACATGTCGATCGTGTTCGAGAACCACGACACGGTGTTGCTCCAGATTCAGGAGATGCTCCGTGCCGAGCGCATCAGCGACGAGCGTGGCATCGCCCACGAGCTCGACACCTACAACGAGCTGATCCCGGAGCCCGGCTCGCTCAGCGCGACCCTGTTCATCGAGTACGAAGACCCCGTCGAGCGCAGCAAGATGCTGGGCCGTTTCGCGAGCCTGCGACAGCAACTGGCCTTGCACGTCGGCCCTCATCGCGCTGTCACGCGCTTCACGACACACTTCGGCGAAGAGCTCGAACGCTTGCCGGCGGTCAACTATCTACACTTCGCCATTGGGCTGGGCGCTGCCGCGGCGCTGCGCGATCCCAAAGTCCCGGCCGCGCTGGTCGTGAGCCATCCGGACTATCCGGTCGAGCAGCCGCTCCCGGCGCATCTGCGCGAAGAGCTCGCACGCGACCTCGAGAATTGAAGCGCCGCGGCTGCCTTCGCGTCAGGCGACTCGAGCCTGCGAGCCCTCGCCACTCGACCCGTCGCGTTCCTGTTCACGCAGCTCCACGCTCACGAGCTTCGAGATCCCGGGCGTCTCCATCGTGACGCCGTAGAGCACGTCCGAGCTCTGCATCGTGGTCTTGCTGTGCGAGATCAAGATGAACTGTGAACGGTCGGTCATCTCGCGAATCATTTCACAATAGCGACCGACGTTGGCCTCGTCGAGCGGCGCGTCGACCTCGTCGAGCAGGCAGAAGGGCGACGGCTTGTACTGGAACAGAGAGAAGATCAGCGACACCGCCGTCAGCGCCTTCTCTCCACCGCTCATCAGCTCGATCGACGTGAGCTTCTTGCCGGGTGGCTGAGCCACGATCTCGACGCCCGCTTCGAGCAAGTCCTCGCTCTCGGTCAAACGCAGCTCGGCGCGACCGCCGCCGAACATGCGCGGGAACATCTTCTTGAAGCGCGCGTTCACCTCGTCGAAGGCCTCGCGGAACATCAACCGGCTCTTGCGATTCATCTGGCGGATCGCCTTGTCGAGCTGGTCGAGCGCAGTCTCGAGATCCAGTTTCTGGGCGACCAAATACTCGTAGCGCTTGCTCCGCTCCTCGTACTCCTCGATCGCCATCAGATTGATCTCGCCCATCCGCTCCACGATCTTGCGCAGCTCGTCGATGCGCCCGTGCGTGCCCTCATCGGGTAGAGCGCGATCGTGGTAGTCGGTGAGCTCCTTGCGGACGTCGACGCGGTGCCGTTCGTAGACGCCTTCGAGCAGATGCTCGATCGCCAGCTCGGCTTCGCGCTCCTCCAGGGTCAACGCGGAGAGCCGCTTGCCTTCGTCCTCGATCGTCACGCGGACGACGCGCAGCGCCTGTTCCTGCTCTCCGAGCCTGCTGCGCGCATCGTCGTATTGTGCCTTCAACTGCGCCGTTTGGTCGGCGAGCGAGACCGCCTCCGCCACGCGCTCGGCGAGCAGCTCGCGATCGCGGGCTACTTGGCCGGTCAGATCGCCCTGCTGGCGCGAGAGCTCGCGCAGCTCCTCGGCCAAACGCGTCTCCCGCTCGCCGAGCTCGGTCAAGGAGCGCTGCAGGCGCTCCACCACGGCTTGGTCGCCTTCGACGCGCTGCTTGGCTTCGGCCGCGGCAACCCGAACTTCGGTGAACACGCCGGCCTGCTCGTCGACCGCCGAACGGCGCGTGCGATGGACCTCGTCTGCCGCTGCCAGCGCATCCACAGCCGCCGCCTTGGCCTGCTCGGCCGCGCTGCGATCGTTGCGCGCCACGTTCTCCTCGTCGCCGCCACCTTCGAGCCAAGGTGCGAGCGCCCCACCCTCCTCGGCGAGGTTCTGCAGACGCTGCTCGCTCTCGCGCATCGTGTCTTCGACGCGCTTGAGATCGCGCTCTGCCTTGACCAGACCGATCTCGTGCTCGTGCGCGTCCGTTCGCGTGCTGTCGATCGCCGCTTGGCGCTGCGCGATCGCGTTGCGCAACCCACCGTGATGCGAGCGCGAAGCGTCCATGTCGCCGGTCAAGCGTGCGACTTCGTCCTTGAGCTCGCGGACTTCGCGCTTGACCTCGAGCAAGTGCGCGCCGGCGTCCTCGCCATCGCCACCTGAAAGGGTGCCGTCGGGAGCGAGCACCTGGCCATCTCGGGTGACCAACATCTGGCTCGCGTGCCCGCGCTCGTGAATCGCTCGCGCAACTTCCAAGGTCTCGACGACCAGGACATCTCCGAGCAGATGCTCCGCCAGCGAACGGTCGCGCTCGCTGACCTCGATCAACTGCAGTAGCGGACCGACCACGCCGGGCTGATCGGGCGACACCGGACGCGGTGCGCGCTCGCCGCTGGGCACGCTCGGGATCAACGTCGCCCGACCGCGCTTGCCTTCGCTCAGGTAGCGCACGGCATCGACTCCGGTCGCGAGGTCGTCGACCACGACGTACTGCAGCTTCTCGCCGAGCGCGGCAGCGAGCGCGCGCGTGAGCGCGGGCGGACACTCGAAACGATCGGCGACGAGCCCGTGCACGCGCGCGCCCTGCCCCGAAGCCTTGCTCGAGAACCCGGTCATCACGGCGCGCACGCCGGCACCGACGCCCTCGAAGCGCTGCTGAATCTCCTCGAGCGACCGCAAGCGCGAGCGCTTCTCCGCGAGCTGCGAGCGCAGTTGCTCGACCCGCTCGTCGCTGCCGACGATCTGCTGGCGCAGCGCCGCGAGCTCCTCTTCGAGCTCTCCGCGTTGCCGCCCGACCGTGTCCTTGTCGCCGCGCAAGCCCACCAGCCGTGCGCGCAGCTCGCTCGCCTGCTCCCCGAGCTCGGCCATCCGATCGGAGAGCTCGCGGCGCTCGGCCTC
>JBIOJD010000175.1:0-7742 GCA_044450485.1 Polyangiales bacterium
AGGTCGTCAGGCTGCCGCAGCCACGGGGTCGAGCGCAGCCGTGGGTGCTCCCACCACTTGGCGTGAAAGGCTGCGAGGTGCTTGATCGCCATCTCCGCGTCCTCGACGGAGCCGTGCCAGAAATTGCCGTTGCGGCCCGCGGCCACGTCCTCGAGCAGCAGCGAAAAGTTGCCAGTCGTCGCGTCGAGCTGCGCGTAGTAGCAACGCGGGATCGGTATGCCTGGGTCTTGGCCGAACTCCTGGTAGAAACGGATCTCGCGCTCGTACAGGCCGAGCGCGTGCATCTGCGCGCGCGCTTGCTCGAAGGGCGCTGCGTGCTTGGCGATGAGGGTCCGCGGGGCGTGCTCGTCGGCGCCTTCGTAACGCGGAACCACGCGCACGACCTCGCCGGTCTGACCCGCGTCGCCGACCGAGCCGAGCTCGAATGCCGCGACGCGGCCACGTGTCAGCACCCCCGCGCTGCGCAAGGCTGCGCTCAGAAAGTCGCTCGTCAGCTCGGACGCTGAGGTGGGCATGGGAGCGGTCGCCATGGTTGGCGAGGGTACCGCCAACCGGGATGGCCGGGAAATGGCGCGCCCCGCGGGTTGCGTGAGCCTCGCGTATTATCCAACGAGCGCAGGGGATGTTGACCCGCCTGGCGGGGCCGCGATACCGGATGAGGATGACTGAGCAAACGGCGGTAGACGCGAAGACCGGGCGCAAGTTCTTCCTCGAGCACCCGCTCGACCTCGTGCCAGGCGAGAAGGTCGTGTTCGTGCTCAACCTGCACGGCGGCGGCTCGCATGGCGTCTGGCAAAGGCTGTATTTCCCGGCATTCGGGTTGAAAGAGCGGCACCGCCTGGTGGTGGCCACGCCGTCTGCTGCGACGCGCGAGCCGATCGCGATGTGGGTGCCCGAGGCGGACGACGCGCATCTGCAGAACATCGTGGATCACGTGATCGAGCAATTCGGTCGCCAGAACATCCGCTCGTTCTGGCTCGCCGGGCACTCCCAAGGTGGGATGACGTCGAATCGGCTGCTCAGCACGGACTTCTTCGCGAGCAAGGTCGACGGCTGGCTCAGCTTGTCGGGTGGTCGAATCGGGCCCATCGAGCTGCCTTCGTCGTTCTTTGTGCCGCGTCCTGGCAGCGACGGGCCTGCTCGATTGCCGCGCTTTGCGAACATCAACGGTGAGCGACCGCGTCCGGGATTGGCAGTCCCACCGAACGCCGATTTCTCGTTCATCTTCGCGACGGGCGAGCACGAAATGGTCGCGTTGCCGGAGACTTCCCCCTGGGCCGAGAAATACGGTGCGGGCCCGCGCGTGCGCCTGCCCGATGTGGTCGACGAAGAGCCGGGCTTGGTCTACGACACGCTGCGCGCCGGCAAATCCACCAAGGCCTGGGGTCTCCTGGCGCGGCCGGGCACCGCGCAGGTCTACGTCTATCCCAATGCGCGTGGCGGTCGAGTCATCGCCGACGTCGTGCGCTTGGACAAGGGCCACACCGAGGGCCTCGAGCCCAAGATCACCGAGACGCTGGTCCAGATGATGGTCGACGCGCCCGGCGGAAAGCTGAGCGGCAGCGCTTAGGCGGCCTTCTTCGAGCGCGCATGGCTACGGACGGCTCGTCTTGTAGCGTGTGCGCACCGTGTACACGCCATCACCGCTCAGGATGCCGCCGCGGCCGAACAGGCGGCCCCACTGCCAATTCGACAGGCCGAGCTCGGGCTTGCCGAGCGCCTTTTGACCATCGACCCAGCGCGTGTGCGCGTCGCCCACGAAGGACGCGTTGATCGCGGCGTAGAAGTGCTCGTGCTCGCTCGCGTCGTCGCTCAGCAGGCTCGCGATGAACTGCGGGCTGTAGCGGTTGAAAAGCGCGATTGCATGCGCGGTGCCTTCGACCAGCGCGAGGGTGATCTCGGGCGTTCTCTCCCACTCCCACTCGTGGCCGAGCTCGCCTTCGGGAAGCGGCTCGGCTTGCTTCTCGAGGACCACGCCCTCGGCGCGGCGCACCGGGACCTCGCGGGTGAAGATCTCGGCAGGCAAGGCCGACACATCGCGCTCGACCACGTGCAGCTTGTAGCGCTCGCCGAGCCGCTCGCCCGCCCGTTCGAAGCCGCGCAGCGCCGCGGGCACGAGCTCGGCGGCGCGGGAACGCGGCAAGCACAGCGTGTTGAGCGTGTTGCAGACCTTGCGGTCGAGCGAGTCGAAGACCACGGTCTCGAGCGTCTCAGGCCGCGTGTCTTGCGAGGCCACGATCCATGCGCCGCCCGTGCCGTGCAGGCTGACGGGCACGCCCGCCTGACGCGCGAGCGCACCGAGCGTGGCCACCGCCGCACCCGAGCCGCGCGCGACCGCGAGCGACAGCCGCGAGTCGCAGAACAGCGCGTGACCCGCGGCGTGCTCCGGGCTTTGCAGCAACCGGACGGCATGCTCGGGCAAGCCTGCGCTTGCGAGGGCAGGTGTGAGCGCCGCCCGCATCACGCTCGCCGCCGTCCGCAGCGCGTCGCGGCCGATGCGAAACACCACGGTGTTGCCGCCTCGCAGCACGCCGGTGGCATCCGCGAGCACGTTGGGCCGGCCCTCGAACACGAAGCCGATCACGCCGAGCGCCGCGCCCACGAGCTCGACACCGAAGCCCTCGTGATCGACCCGCTCGAGCACTTCCCCGCGGCGGCTCCCCGCGCTCGCCCAGCCGCGTAGGCCTTCGATCATCGCCAAACGCATCGCGTCGGTCGCTTGCAAGCGGGTCGTCGAGCGGCCGCGGCGCAACGCGTCGCTCACGTCGAGCGCATTCTGGCCGTGGATCTCTTCCCACACGCCCGGGGTCTCGAGGTTCTGGGCGAAGCGCTCGAAGAACGCGGAGATCGCCTGGTCGCTCGCGCTGCTCATGTGCGAGAACGCCGCTTGCGCCTGTTCGACCGCGCGCGAGACCAGGGCGCGCTCGGTCGCGGGAATCAGCAGCACCTCGGCGGTGGCTTCCACCACCACCACCGCATCGCCGGGCCGAAAGCGGTCGCACAGCTCGTCCGGCACCGCGATCAACCGATCGCCACCGAAAAGCAGGCGCGTGCCGCGGGGCAGCGCCGAGAGCTGTTCGATCTTCGCCATCGCGGTGAATGGTGGGTGCGGTGGCTTGGGTTGTCAAAAGGGCTCGTTTTTCTGATCCGCGTGGACGCGATCGCGTCGCCCGTGCGATGATCGATCGATGTCGCTCGATGCGTCTTTCTTCGCCGCGAGCCCCGAAGACGTCGGCGTGGACCCGGCCAAGCTCGAAGCCCTGTTCGAGCGCGCGGAGCGCGAAGTGCAGCAGGGTTTGCTGCCGGCCGTGCAGATCGCGATCGCGCGCAACGGCAAGCTGGCGGGCTTTCGCAGCTTCGGCAACGTCAAGCACGAAGGACGGCCGGCGCCGGCCACCAACGACACGCTGTTCTGCGTCTTCTCGTGCACCAAGGCCATCACTTCGGCCGCCGCATGGCTACTGATCCAGGAGGGCAAGCTCGCGATCGACGAGCGCGTCACGGACATCGTTCCGGAATTCGGCACGCACGGCAAAGACGTGATCCGCGTCGAGCAGCTGCTCACGCACACCGCGGGCTTTCCGCGCGCGCCGTTCCCGCCCACTGATTTTCTCGATCGCAAGCTCCGTCTGCAGCGCTTTGCCGACTGGCGGCTCAACTGGGAGCCGGGCTCACGCTTCGAGTACCACCCGTCCTCGAGCATGTACGTGGTCGCGGAGATCATCGAGCGGCGCTCGGGCCACGCGTTCGGCGACTTCGTGCGCGAGCGCATCGCGAAGCCGCTCGGGCTGCCGGACTTGTGGGTCGGGCTGCCGCGCGCCCTGCACGCTCGGCTCGCGGACATCGAGCACGTGGGCGAAAAGCTGACCGCAGAAGACTACGCACGCATGGGGCTGCGCGCACCGCCGGAGACCGAGGTCACCGAAGACGCGCTCACGCTGTTCAATCGACCGGAAGCCCGCGAGGCGGGCATTCCGGGGGGCGGCGGGACCATGACCGCCGCGGAGCTGGCGCTCTTCTATCAAGCGCTGCTGCATGAGGGTCGCGGCCACGACGGCACGCCGATCTGGCAGCCTGATGTGCTGCGCATGGCGCGCCAGATACGCAGTGGCGAGCTCCGCGATCCAGGTCACGGCCGGCTCGCGAATCGCGCGCTCGGGATCATCATCGCAGGTGACGCGGACCGCACCTTCCGCGGCTTCGGCCACACCAACAGCGAGCTCGCCTTCGGACATGGAGGCGCAGGCGGTCAGATCGCTTGGGCCGATCCTGCCACGGGAATCTCGATCGGCTACTGCACCAGCGGCCACGACCGCAACCCGCTCCGCGCCGGCCGCCGCACAGTCGGCATCGGCAGCCGGGCGGCGAGTGTAGGGGCTTAGGCCGAGCTCACCCTTCAGCGCGCACGTCGCTCGGGGACTTGCCGGTCCAGCGTTTGAGGGCGCGACGGAAGCTGCGGCTGCTGGTGAAGCCGACGGTGCGTGCGACCTCTTCGACCGGCGTCGCGGTCGAGGTCAGGTAGTGTAGCGCCAGGCGCATCCGCACCTCGTCGCGCAGCTCCTGATAGCTCGTGCCGTGGGCGCTCAGCGCTCGGCGCAACGACCGCTCGCTCGTGTGCAGCGCTTTGGCCAGCTCGCGCACGTTCAAGAAGCGCTCGTCGTCACCCTGCAGCATGCTGCGAACCTTGTGCACCACGCCGTCGCGGCCTAGCAGCGGCGCCAGCTCGCGTTCGCACAGCTCTTCGGTCATGCGCGCGGTGGGCTCGCAGGCGTACGCGAGCGGGGTGCGAAGCAGGCGGCTCTCGATGCGCAGCTCGACCGCGGGGCAGCCGAATTCCACGGGGCACGCGAGCATCTCGCGGTAGCGCTCGGCGTAGCCCGGGTCCGGGTAGCTCAGTCGCACTCCGCTTGCGGTCAGCGAGCCGCCGACCAGGAAGCGGCCGACCGTGATCACGCAGGCGAGCAGTGCCTCGATCACGAATGGCTCGTACTCGCCGAGCGGAAACTCCGGCTCCACCTGCAACACGGTGATCTCGCCCTCGGCGCGCGCGCTCAGCGTGAGGTAGGGCACGAGCACGCGCTGGTACTTTTCGGCGATTGCGATCGCGCTGCCGAGGTCGGCTTGGCTCATCGCGGCGTAGCCGATCACGCCCATGCCCGAGACCGTGATGCGGCGGCCGAGCTCGAGGCCGAGCCCGGGATCGTTGCTGTGATCGAGCGCGCGGCGAATCAGGCGCAGCATCTGCTCGAAGGAGAGCCGCGCTTTGGGACTGCGCAGCATCTGCTGCGTGATCTCCGTGCCCTCGAGCAGCTCGGCCTCGGTGACGCCGCGCTCGCCGAGCAGCTTGACCAATGCCAGGCCATAGCTGGTCGGCAACACCGGATCCGAGAAACCGAGATACTTGCGCACGCGGAGTCCGAGACTTCCTCGGCCGAGGCCGCTCCGTCGGGCGTAGTTGTCCGCGGTACGTTCGACCGACCGAGCCCCACCCGGGGCCCACGGCATCCTAGCACCGGCTCTCCGCGCAGCCCAAGGCGTCACCGAGCCGGGACACCAGACCGCGACTACCGGCCCTGAAACATCTCTTTGGCGGGGCGGTCGGTCACGAAGTTGTACACACCGAACACGAACGCGGTGACGAGCGACAGGCCGACCACGCAGGCGAGCGAAAGCACGATTGTTTTCGCCGTGCGCACGCGCCGTTCTTCCTGGGCCGCGTCGGGTGCCGCGCTCTGTGCCATCATGACCCCGAGCTTAGCGTGGGTCGAGAAGTTGTCCAGGGTGAGCCCGAAGCTATGATCGTCTGCATGCGCCGCGTGCGGTTCGCGATGCTGTGGCTCGGCGCAACGCTGCTCGTCGTGTCGGTGTTGCACGCGGGTCCACCGCCCAACCCTGCAGCCGGCGCCAGCGCAGCCAGGCCGACCGACGTCGCGCAGGTGTCGCGGCCGCGTGTGTCGCCCGCCCGGGCCACGGCCCAGGACCAGGGCTCGCCATTTTTCTCTCGCGCTGCGTGCGAAGCTCGTTCGCATCGTCCCGAGCGCGCGGCCAAGCGCGGCCCGCGCATCGGGAGCTGGAACATCCGCTGGTTTCCGTTTGGCACCAAGGATGGCAGCGACCTGGAGCGCAGAACCGATTTGGTCTGGCTCGCGTGCGCGATCGCGTCGCTCGACGTGGATGTGCTGGCCGTGCAGGAGATGGTGCAAAACCCAGAAGGTCGCGGCGCGCTGCTCGATCTGCTCGCGGATCTGGATGCGCGCACGGGTGGCCACTGGCGTGCGGAGCTCGACGAGTGTCCGGGCAGCGGGCGCCAGCACGTCGGGTTCCTGTTCGACACGAGCCGCGTGCAGGCGAGCGAGATTCGCGAGGTGGCCGCGCTCAATCCCGGACGCAGCGCGTGTGATCGCAATCTGCGGCCGGGCTTCGGTCTGCGTGCTCGTTTTTCCGGCGGCGCCGACGTCGAGCTGGTGAGTGTTCACCTCGACAGCGGCATCACTGCGCGCGACTTCGCCAATCGGCGCCGCAGCGTCGCGCGCATCGCCGATGTCCATGCCCTGCTGCGCACCCGGGCTGGTGACCCGGAGCTGTTCGTGCTCGGCGATTTCAACAGCATGGGCTGCAAGGACTGCGTTCCGAGCGTGGACGCCGAGACCGAGATCTCGGGGCTCGACGCCGAGCTCGCGCCGATGGAGCTGCAGCGCCTGCCGTTGCCACAGGCGCACGCGTGCACGCACTACCAACGCGGTCGGCCCGGCGTGCTCGACCACGTGGTCATGCCGGTTGCGGGAAGCCTGCCCGCGCGGGTCGAGGTCTATGGACCCTGCCGCGATCTCGGCTGCATGGAGCCGCCGCGAGGGCAGCACCCAGAGGCGCTCGAGCGCCTGAGCGACCATTGCCCGCTGGTGGTCGAGCTCGGCAAGGGCTGAGCGCGTGCCACACGCAGCCGTTGCCAACGCAGGCGCGATCGGGTCTACTCGCAAAGAGGGTTTTACGGAGCGTTTCGCGGGACACGTGCAGGGTAGGCTGAATCGCGGTCGAGGGCACGCCACGCTGCGGGCGCTCGCGTACGCGCTCTGCTTGTCGCTGCTGCCGCTTGCTTCGGCCGGGCACGCTCGAGCCCAAGCGGCGACCGAAGAGGAGGCGCGGGCCCACTTCCAGCTCGGTCGCGCGGCCTACGACCGCGGTGACTTCACCAAGGCCGCCGGCGAGTTCGAGGAAGCGTACCGCATCTCCAAGCGGGCGGGCTTGCTCTACAACCTCTACCTCTCGTACCGCGACGCGAACGAGCAAGCCAAGGCCGCCGATGCGCTGCGTCGGTTCTTGGCAGAAGAGAAGGACATCGAGAATCGCTCGCAGCTCGAGGCACGGCTTGCGGCGCTCGAGAAAGGCCTCGCTCAGCAGCCCGCCGCATCGCCGGCGCCCACGGCTGCTGCGACGCAGCCTGCGCCGGCAGAAGCCAACGCCGCGCCAGCCAACGAGCAAGCGACGCCCGCGCCTGCTCCCGCCGCATACACCGAGGCGCCGTCTTCCGAGCCGACCTCGAAGCCGAAGCTCGTGCCGCTCGTCCTCATGGCCGCAGGCGGCGCGCTGATCATCGGCTCGATCGTCACCGGGGTGATGACGCTGTCCGCGCAGAGCGACCTCGAGCACGGTTGTCCAACCAAGAGCAATTGCGATCCGAGCTTGCAGAGCACGAAGAGCCGCGGACAAACGCTGGCGCTCGTGACCGATGTGCTGATGGTCAC
>JBIOJD010000176.1:0-7732 GCA_044450485.1 Polyangiales bacterium
CTTGCGCGGCCAGATCCAAGGGTTTCCAAAGAAGCTCGGGCAAATCGCGATGACGCGACCTGTTTCGCTCGGGCGGGGCGGCGTGCGCAAGGCCGAGGGCTCGACGTTCGCCGCTCACGCCACCAGCCATGGGCGGCGCGTACTGACGGCCGCGGTGAAGATCGAAGCCACGAGTGAGAAGCTGCCGAAAGCCGCAACCTTGCCGCTCGTGCACACGCGTCTGTTCCCCGCGATCGACCGCACCGAGCCGGCGGTGCTCGAGTACCAGCTCGGCGCCATCACGGGCTTCGAGTGCGGTCCGATCTACACCGGACCCGGCAAGCTCGAGCTCGGCACGACCGAGTACGAGGAGATCGCCGCGCTCCAGCCCAAGAGCGTGGGTGCAGGCTACGTGTTCTCGATGGCGTTCTCGGTCACCGGCGGAAAGGTCGAAGCGCTGTGAGCGTGCTCGACGGCCCGCGCAAGGAGCTGCGCCGCGTAGTCCACGGTGGGCGCGTGCACGCGTGCACGCTCGTCGGCGACGAGCTGAGTCTCGACGATGGCCGCCGCATTCCCGAAGCCAGTGCGACGTATGCAGCGCCGGTCGAGCCGCGGACGATCGTGTGCGTGCATCTCAACTACCGCTCGCGCGCGATCGAATTCGACCGTGCGCTCGAAGGCGAGCGGCCGACCTACTTCATGAAGCCGGCGAGCGCGCTCAACGCGCATCGCGGCGAGCTGGTGCGCCCGGCGGACTGCCAGCTCCTCAACTACGAAGGCGAGATCGCTGCCGTGGTCGGCCGAAGCATGCGGCGCGTGCGCCCCGAGCAAGTCTGGGACCACCTGGCCGGCTTCGCCTGCGCCAACGACGTGGGCGCGCACGACTTCCGCGACACCGACGCCGGCTCGATGCTGCGCGTGAAGGGCCAGGACGGCTTCTGCCCGATCGGGCCTGGGCTGGTGAGCGGCATCGACATCCGCGAGTGCGTGCTGCGCACCTACGTCAACGGCCAACTCGTGCAGCAAGGCGCGGTGCGCGAGATGGTCTGGGGCATCGACCTGCTGCTCGCGGACCTGAGCCGTCACATCACGCTGCACCCGGGCGACGTCGTGCTGACCGGCACGCCCTGGCATTCGCGTCCGATTTTCCCGGGCGATCGCGTCGAGGTCGAGGTCGACGGCCTCGGGCGGCTGACGAACACCGTGGTGGAAGGCCCCGCGCCCGACGTGGCCGTCGGCTTCCCGGCAACCGTGACCAAGACCAGTCTCGGCGTCGCGCTCGGCTCGGACTACCACGTGCTCAAGCAGCCGGGGCAGCCACCCACTGCGAATGCGTATCGCGAAGCGCGCCAGGCGCTGATCGCGCACAACATGACCGAAGGCCCGAAGAAGAAGGAACCGCGATGACCACGAAACCGATTCCCCGCTCGGAGCAAGTCGGCAGCTTGAAGCGCTCGCCGCGCCTGATCGCCGCGAACGAGGCCGTCTACGCCGACGGCCACGTGGCGATCGAGGAGGCGGAGCGCAAGCACGGCCTCTCGGAGCTGTACGCGATCGCCGCCGAGGAAACGCGCCGGGTCGTCAAACGCCAAATCGAGATCGGCATGGACGTGGTGACGGACGGCGAGTTCCGCAGGTACATGTTCCTCAACTCGTTCTTCGACGGCATCACGGGTTTCTCGAGCGAGGTGTCGAAGGCCAAGTTCAAGGCTGCGGATGGCTCGGTCATCGAATGGAACATGCAGTACGTGGTGGACCGGATGAAGCAGATCGACAGCCCAGGCGCACGCGATGCCGAGGTGATGTCGAGCGTCACGGACCACCTGTACAAGGTGACGTTCCCCGCGGGGTCGTTTCTCGCCCTACCCTACAACTACAAAGCCGAGCTCAACGGCCGCGCCTATCGCTCGCACCGCGAGCTGGTCGAGCATGCCGTGCAGATCGAGAAAAACATGCTGGCCGAAGCCGTGGCCGCCGGCTGCCGCTACGTGCAGCTCGACTTCCCCGTGTACCCGTTCCTCTGCGACTCCGACTGGTGCGAGCGGATGAAGCGCCACGGCTACGACTGGGCAGAGACCTTCGAGCTCGCCTTGTGGGCGGATCGCGAAGTGATCTCGGGGTTGCCCGAGCACGTTCGCACCGGCATGCACGTGTGCCGGGGCAACAACCAATCGCGCTATGTGGCCGAGGGCGCGCTCGACCCCGTGGCCGAAGGTCTCTTCTCTTTGCCCTACGACTCGTTCCTGATCGAGTGGGAAGACAAGCAGCGCATGGGCGGCTACGACGCCCTACGGCACGTGCCCAAGGGCGGCGATTCGGTCGTCGTGCTGGGCCTGGTGAGCTCGAAGCAAGCCCGCATGGAGACCGAGGAGCAACTGCTGGCCGAGCTCGACCAAGCGAGCAAACTGATCGATCCGAAGCGCCTCGCACTTTCACCGCAATGCGGCTTCGCCTCCACGCTCAAGGGCAACCTCGTCACTGAGGACGACCAGTGGCGTAAGCTCGCGCTGGTCGCAAACACGGCGCGCCGCTTCTGGAGCTGAGCAGCGGTAGCCCCTAAGACCGAGCTCGGGCCCTCAGATTGGGCCGCAAGCGCGTTGATGCTCCCGGCGTGGTCGTGATATCGATGCCGACCATGGTCAAGAAGCGGCGATCGCCTCGAATCAGCTACCTCGTGAAGTGGGTCGAGAGGGGCCTGCGCAGCGAGCTCGACACGGCGCTTTCCGCGTACGGGCTCACCACCCCCGAGTACACCGCGCTCAGCGTGCTGCACGAGCGCGATGGCCTGTCGTCCGCGCAGCTCGCGCGTCGGACATTCGTCACGCCGCAGGCCATGAATCAGCTCGTGATCTCGCTCGAGCGCCGGGTCCTGGTGGAGCGGCAGCCCGACTCGGAGCACCGCAGGATCCTGCGAACCAGCTTGACGCGCTCCGGCCGAGCGCTGGTCGCGCGCTGCGACCGGGCGACACGCGACGTGGAGCAACGTCTGCTGTCGGGTTTCTCGCGCGCCGAGGCCGAACAGCTGCGTCACGCCCTGTCGCGCTGCGTCTCTGCGCTCGGCGCCGGCCGCGGGCGGTAGGTCAAGGCGGCTTGCGGTAGCGCAGCCGCGAAGGCTCGATGAGCGCTCGGTCTGCCGGCGGCCTCGCGTTGCGTACGATCTCGTGGCGCGGGGAGAGCTCGCACGCCGGGTCGGTGGCGGCCGCGTCACGAGTGAGGTGAAACGCTTGGCAGCGACAGCCACCGTGGTCGAGCGTGCGCCGGTCACAGCTCTTGCACGGTTCCTGCATGAAGCCTTCGCCGCGAAAGGCCTGTAGACCCGTCGAGCGCGCCCAAATCTCGCCTAGCGGGCCCGCGTCGACGCGATCGAAGTCGAGGCCTTCGATCGTGTGCGCCTGATGACAGGGCAAGACCAGGCCGTCGGGGCTCACGAGCACGTAGCGGCGGCCCCACCCGTCCATGCACGCGCGTGGCCTCGCCGAGTAATAGTCGGGCAGCACGAAGAGCAGCTCCATGCGCCCGCGCAGGCGGTCGGCCGCCTCCCTTGCCTGCGAGCGTGCAACCTCGATCTGCTTCGCGGTCGGCAGCAACGCGTCGCGATTTTCGAGCGCCCAGCCGAGGTATTGGGTGTTTGCGAGCTCGAGTCTGTTCGCGCCGAGATCGCAGGCGAGGTCCACGAGCGCCGGCACCTGCGCGATGTTCTCCCGGTGCAGCACGACGTTGAGCGTCAGAGGCAGGCCTAGCTCACGCACCCAGCGCGCGGCCTGCAGCTTCTGCGCCAAGGCGGCTCGCCCGGCGATCCGCTCGGCGTCGACCTCGCGCGTGCCTTGAATCGAGATCTGCACGTTGTCGAGGCCGAGCGCTTGGAGCCGCGCGAGACGCTCCCGCTCGAGCGGAATCGCGCTGGTGATGAGGTTCACGTAGAGCCCGAGCTCGTGGGCACGCGCGACCAGCGCCTCGAGATCGTCGCGCAAGAGCGGCTCGCCCCCGGTCAGGTGGAGCTGCAGCACGCCGAGCTGCTCGGCCTCCTCGATCACGCGCAACCAGGTCGCGGTGTCGAGCTCGGCGCCTTTGCCTCGGAGCTGCACCGGGTTCGAGCAGTAGACACAGCGCAGCGGGCAGCGGTACGTCAGCTCTGCGATCAGCGTGTAGGGCCGTGGCGCGTCGGGGCTCATCCTTCTTCCTCGATCAGCCCGCGCTCGCGCAGCACTTGCAGGAACGCCAGCGCTTCTCGCTCGATCACGTCACGCGGCGTGGTCTCGAAGCGCGCCTCGAGCGCATCGATGATGGCCGAGACGCTGAGTGCTCCGGTGCAGAGCTCGGCCACCGCCGCCGCGGTCGGGTTGAGCGCGAGGCCACGCTCGGGGTAGAGCAACATGTGTTGCCCCGAGTGCCGGTCGAGGCGTAGCCGCACCTTGCTCGCGAGCCGCGGACGCGAGGTCAGCGCGATCATCGCGGCATCGCTTCGCCGGGGCGCGACCAGGGCCCTTGGGGGCCGTACACGGCGCTCACGCAGTCGAGCAGGTGCCAGAGGATCTCGGTCTTGCGCACGAGCGCCGCGACGCAGCGCTCTTGCAGCTCGCGGCCGTGCGCATTGGCGACCACGAAGTCGATCGCCTCACGCGAGTCGCGGGTGGCGCGTGGCACGCGCGAGCGGAAGTACGCGAGCACCTCGCTCTGCACCCAAGGGTAGTGGCGCTCCCAGGCCTCGATGCGCTTCTGCATCAGATCGGGCGCGAAGAACTCGGTGAGCGAGGACGCCACGGCCTCGACCAGACTGCGCTCGCGCACCAGCTCGACGTAGGCGTCGCACGCGAAGCGCACGCCGGGCAGCACGAGCCGGCAGCTCCGCACTTCCTCGCGATCGAGGCCCACGCCCTCGGCAAGCTTCAGCCACAGCGCGAGCCCGCCATCGCTGCCGTCGCCAGCGCCGTCATGATCGTGGATGCGGCGGATCCACGCGCGCCGGAACGCCGGGTCCTCTGATTTGGCGAGGATCAGCGCGTCCTTGATCGGCACGCGCGTCTGATAGTAGTAGCGGTTGCGCACCCACGCCTGAAGCTGCTCGCGGGTGAGCGTGCCCGCGTGCATGGCCACATGCATCGGGTGGTGGTCGTGGTAGCGCCGCGCGCCCTCGTCCCGCAGGCGTGCGATGAAGGCCTCTGCGGATAGCGGCTCGGCGCGGGACTGTTCGCTCATGGCTCGATCTCCATGCCATCGTACGCGATCTCGACGCCCGCGGCCCGCACCGCGGCTGCCTCGACCGAGTCGTCGCGCAGCATGGGATTGGTGTTGTTGATGTGAATCAAGATGCGACGAACGCAACTGTACCGAGAGAGCAGCGCGAGGCTCCCGCCGTCACCGCCGAGCGGCCAGTGCGCCATCTGCTCGGCGCGTTTGTCACCGAGCCCGAGCGCGATCAGCTCGTCGCTGGAAAAGAAAGTGCCGTCGAACAGCACGCAGCTCGCGCGCTCGAGCGCCGCGAGGAGGCCCTCGCTCGGCCCACCGACCGCGGACAGATACGCGAGCGTTTTGCCCGTGCCGCGTTCATGCACGAGCAAGCCCACGTTGTCCTCGGCGCTCGGCGTCTCTCTGCCCTCGAGGTGAATCGGAAGCTTCCCGGGCAGCCCAACCGGCTCGAGCTCGAGCCCGCTCGGCCGTCCGTCATGCCCCAGCAGCGCCGTGCGCTTCCCGAGGCCGAGGTCGATCCACCGCACCTGATGGTCGAAGCGTTCCAAGGTTCGATACAGCGCGTTGCCCGAGGTGAAGCCGCGACGCATGGCCGCGGTCGCGTACACGCGCAGCGGTTGCGACTCGCGCAGCGATAGCAGCCCGAGACAATGGTCGAGGTCACCGTTGCCGAGCGCGATGCCGGCGATCGGCGAATGCCGTGGTCCGCGCGGGTGAAGCGGCGGAAAGCTCTCGATCTGCTGGCGGATCTCGGGCGACGCGTTGAGCAGAAACCACGCGTCGCCGTCCGCGCTCACCGCGACGCACTCCTGGGTGCGCGGGCTCACCCGCGGCGAGCCGCTGCGGGCCTCGCGGCAATTGAGGCAGCCGCAGTTCCACTGCGGGAAGCCTCCGCCCGCAGCCGAACCGAGCACCCGGACTTTCACTCAGGCCTGCGGATCGCTCTCGGACGCGCTGCCCTGCTCGGCGCGGGTGTCGAAGTCATCACTCTGATAAGCGCCGATCTCGGCGCTCATGTCGATCTCCACGAACGAAGGGGTCTGCCATTCCATGGTTGCGTGCTCCTTGCTGCAGTCTGTCACTTCACGCTGAAGGCGTAAACGGCGTTGGCGCCGGCCACGAAGATTCGGCCCTTGGCCACGATCGGAGTCTGGAAACGGTTGACGGTCATCATCTGCTCGTCGGCACCGCCGCCGCCGAAGATCACGTCGCCCGTTTCACCATTGAAGCCGAAGAGCTTGTTGCCGCTCTCGGCCGACACCCACCACACGATGGGATCGGTGGTTCCATCCGTGGTCGTCGTGATCGGCGAGCCGCTCCCGGACGACCCTGCGCACCAGGCGACCGAGAGCTGCGGCGGCGAGGCCGCCGACACCTTGAGCGCGGTGACCTGCCCTTGGGCGTTCGGGCAGCCCGTGCCAGCGCCCCTGAACGCGACGTAGCTGGTCGTCGCGCTCGAGTATGCGGTCGCAGCTTGGATGATCTGCTGCGAGGACGCCTTGAGCGAGTGCAGCGGCTTGCCGATCCCGCCGAGCTTGGTGCGGTCGAGCAGGTACGCGGTTCCGTCCTTGCCGAGACTGATCGCGAGGGCCGACGGGGTCGCGCCCTTCCCGCTGAACAGCACGGGGCCCGAGCCGCCGATGTCCACGTCGCCCGAGTCCAGCGTCTGCCAGTTGCTCGGCGCGAAGTAGTCCGGGTCCATCTGGCTGAACGCGAGGCTCGTGGGCAGGCGGATGATGGCTTCCCCGTCGCTCCAGCTGGTCGCGCCCATGGTGTTGCCCGTGGCGACGAACAGCGAGGTTCCGTCCGAGGCGATGCCGCCCGGCGCCCAGATGCCTCCCGCGCGCGCGCGCGTGGCCCAGGCCGTGGGCGCGCTCGGGTTTGCGATCGGCACGCCGACCACCCAGCCGTGGTAGTTGCCGCAGTCGCCCCAGTGTCCGCCGTAGGGCACGTACAGCGTGCCGTTCAAGATCGCGAGCGCGCCGCGCTCGTTCTGCACGCTCGAGTCGAACGCGGTGCTTCCGGCCTTGGCGCTGGCGTTGACGTCGACGGGCCAGCCGGTCTTCTCCGAACCGTCGTCGATCGAGAGCGCATGGATCATGTGCTTGGGCGCGCCCGAATCCGTGGTCATCGTGTCGAGGAAGACCGTGCGCGAAGCGGCGTCGATGATCGGTGTGCCCGTGGTGCCGAGCGGATTGATGTTGCCGCAGGGCAGGCTCGAGCTCGCCGCCGGAGCGCCGAGCATCTTGCGCCAGGCCACGCTGCCGTCGGTCGCGTTCAGCGCGGAGACTTCGTTCTGTTCGGTCGCGACGATCAGGACGTCTTTGCCACCTGGGCCGCCCTCGAAGTAGAGCGGCTGTGCATACGTGGGCCCCGTGATGGTCGCGTTGAAGGTCTTGTCGCGGTGCAGCATCGGCACGTCCGTGGCCTTGAACGCCGCGTCGATGTACAGGCCGTCGCGGCTCGCGTTGTTGTGGTACTGGAGCACCGAGGCGCTGCTCGTGCCCGGGCCACCGCCGGGGCCTCCGCTCGGCGAGCCGCCGGTGCCCGAAGACGTGGTGCCGCC
>JBIOJD010000177.1:0-7680 GCA_044450485.1 Polyangiales bacterium
GATCGTGATGGCCCTGATGAGCGCGGGGCAGGGCTTCTCGATCACGGCGCTGATGGGGATCTTGATGGTGGTCGGGATCGCGGTCTCGAACGGCATCTTGCTCGTCGACGACGCGAATCGACGCTGGATCGAAGGCGCGGAAAAGACCGAGGCCGTCATCGCCGCGGCGCGCTCGCGTTTCGTGCCGATCGCGATGACGAGCCTCGCCACCGTGATCGGCCTCATGCCCACGGCGCTCGCGCTCGAAAAGGGCACGGAGGCCAACCAGCCGCTCGCGCTCGCGGTGGTCGGCGGCCTCACGTCGTCGACGTTGCTGTCGCTCTTTCTCGTGCCGGTGATGTTCTTGTTCTTCGCCAAGCGCGAGCTGCCGGAAGACGAGAGCCACGGCGTGCCAGGCATGCGGGAGGCGCACGCATGATGCGAACGATTCTGGTGGCTCTCGACGGCTCACCGCGCGCGCCGGGCGTGGCGGCGGCGGCAGCCGAGATCGGGCGGCGCTTCGGTGCGACCCTGATTCCGCTCCGAGCCGTCTCGATCCCGCCCGAGTTCCCGCCAGCCGCGCACGTCGTGCTCGACGATCCGCTGCCGGCGCACTTGGAGCGGACGGCGCTCACCGAGCTCGCACAGCGCGTGGCCGGGATCGAGGGCGCGTGGGCGCGGCCCATCGCACGCATCGGACAACCTTGGCGAACGATTCTCGAGGTCGCCGAAGAACGGAACGTCGACCTGATCGTGCTCGGTAGCCACGGCTATCACGGCATCGACCACGTCCTCGGAACGACCGCGGCCAAGGTCACGAACTCGGCGCGCACGAACGTCTTGGTGGTGCACGAGCGACCTGCAAGACCAGAGCTCGGTACGGCGAAGCCACCAGGCGGACACGGCGGCTGACTCGCTCGCGAAAGGAGAAAGAGTCATGGACTCGGCTCAAGCACGCGATCACAGCGACCAGATACGTGAGCTCATCGCGGAGCAGCTCCACGTCTCGATCGACGCAGTCGACCCCACGCGGCAACTGATCGAGGATCTGGGAGCAGATCTGCTCTCCCTCGCAGAGCTCGCCCTTGCGCTCGAAGACGTGTTCGACATCGACATCCCGGATGAAGAGTGGATCGACATGGAGAGCGTTTCGCAGGTGGTTGCCTATGTGTCGTCTCTGATCGACGCGAAGCAGGCGAGGCACTAACTAGTAGAGACGGCGCGGCCGCGTTCGAAGCCAAGAGCTCGCGGTTCAACCGTGCCGTGCCAACGGTGCTTCGAGCGGTGCTCCGTCCATGCGCGGCAGCGTGAAAGCGAACGTCGTGCCCGCGCCGGGGCTGCTCTCCACGCTGACTCGGCCGCCCATGGCCTCGACCATGTGCTTGACGATCGACAGGCCGAGCCCCGTGCCGCCGAGCTCGCGCGAGCGTCCGGCGTCGACGCGGTAGAAGCGCTCGAACAGGCGCGGCAAATGCTTGCTTTCGATGCCGGGTCCGGTGTCGGTCACCGACACGCGCAGCGTGCCATCGTCTACGGCGGCTCCCACCATGACCGAGGCACCCTCGGTGCCGTATTTCACGGCATTGTCGATCAGATTCGACAGCACTTGTTCGAGGGCACGCCGGTCCGCGCGTGCGGGTGGCAGGTCGAGAGGGACGCTCGACCCCAACCGCATGTGCTTGGCCTGCGCGCCATCGACGAAGAGCGACACGATGTGGCTCACCACTTGCTGCAGCATCACGGGCTCGACGCTCAGCCGGAGCTGGCGCGATTCGATGCGCGCGAGGTCGAGCAGGTCTTCCACCAAACGCTGCAGGCGCTGGGCTTGACGCTCGATGATGTCGATGAAATCAACTGCGACGGACGGATCGGTGTCGATGGCCTTGCGCAGGGTCTCGGCCGCGGACCGCACCGCCGCGACCGGCGTGCGCAGCTCGTGCGAGACGTTGGCCACGAAGTCTCTGCGGATGGTCTCGAGCCTCCGCAGGTCGGTCACGTCGACGAACACGGCGAGCAGTCCACCCGGCTCCCCAGACAACGCTGCCGCGTGAACCAGCAGCCGGCGCGGCTTGAGGTCGCCGAGCTCGAGCTCGCTCGACACGGTCTCTTCGCTCTGCGCCGCTTCGTCGAGGATTTGCTTGAGCTCGGCGTTGCGGATCACCTCGAGCGGCGACTTGCCCGCCACGTCCGGCCCGAGCAGCAGCATCTCGCGCAGCGCGGCGTTCGCCAGCGCTACCTGCCCCTCGGGGTCGAGCAGCAGCACACCCTCGCGCATCCCCTGCAGCACGCGGCTCAGCAAGTCGCGTTCGCTCCGCAGCTCCGAGAGCGCGCTCGTCAGGCCGCCGGCTAGCTGGTCGAGCGCACGCCCGAGCTCGGCCAGCTCGTCGTTGCCGGAGAGTCGGGTGCGCACTTCGAGATCACCGCTCGCCATGCGCCGCGCGGCCGCCGTCAGATCGCGCACGGTGCGCGCGATGAGCTGCGCGGCCAGGCTCGACATCAGTACGGCCACGACCAGCGCCACGAGGCTGGCAGAAAGCAAGAGGCCGTGCAGTCGCGACACCGCATCGTCCACGCGCTTGAGCGGGAGCGCCAGCCGCAGCACCGCTCTGTCGCCGCTCGACGCGCGGAACGGCGCCGCGACGTACAGCATTCGGCTATGGACGGTCGTGCTGAAACGCATGCTCGAGCCGTGACCGCGAGCGAGCGCCGCGAGCACTTCCGGCCGCTGTGCGTGACTCTCCACCTGTGCGAGCTTTTCGGCCTCGACCTCCGAGTCACCGAGCAGGGAGCCGTCTGGACCGATCAACGTCACGCGAGCTCCAGCGCGTTTTCCGAGATCGTCGGCGAGCGCGTCCCACGCTCGGAAGTCTTGCAGTTGGGCGCCGAACGCGGAGACGTCGCGCTCGAGCAGCCGCGCCCGGGCCAGCAGATCTTCGCGCACCCGCGCGGTCAGATCGGCATCGAGCGCGCTGCTGAGATACGCGTCGGCGGTCGCGACCGAGATGGCGATGACCAGAAGTGATGCGACGAACAACCGGCCGCGCAGACCGAGCTTCACCTCGCGAGCTCGCTCGGCTGGTCCGTGAACCGGTAGCCGACTCCGCGCACGGTCTCTATGTAATCGCCGGCGGCGCCGAGCTTCTGGCGTAGGCGCTTGACGTGGGTGTCGACCGTGCGCGTGGTGATGTCCGCGGC
Organism: Polyangiales bacterium; assembly: GCA_044450485.1. Lineage (GTDB taxonomy): Bacteria > Myxococcota_A > Polyangia > Polyangiales > JAFGIB01 > CAVZVA01. The sequence continues at coordinate 3,175 of JBIOJD010000177.1, forward strand.
GATGCCCCAGACGTCGTCGAGCAAGGAAGCGCGGCTCTGGACCCGGTTCTTGCGGTCGAACAAGTTGAGCAGGAGCTTCCATTCCAGCGCGGTGAGGTCGATCTCGGCCTGGCTCACCCACACCCGATGCGCGCCGCGATCGATGCGCAGGCAGCCGAACTCGGCCGGCTGCTCGCTGCTCGGCTCGGCCTTGCCGCGGCGCAGGATGGCGTCGATGCGCAGCAGGAGCTCGCGTACGCTGAACGGCTTGACGACGTAGTCATCGGCGCCGAGCTCGAAGCCGACGATCCGATCGACTTCTTCGCCCTTGGCGGTGAGCATCACCACGGCGATGTCGCGCGTGTCCGGATCTTGCTTGAGCGCCTTGCACACCTCGGTGCCGCTCAGGTCGGGCAGCATCAGGTCGAGCAGCAGCAGCTCGGGCTTCTGCTCGCGTGCGAGCTGCAAGCCTTCACGCCCGCGGGCGGTGCTCGAGACCTCGTGGCCCGCCTGCCGCAGGTTGAATTCGAGCACCTTTTGCAAATCTCGCTCGTCTTCGATGACCAGCACGCGCGCCATGACGCACTCCCTAGCGCTTCCTTGTGACGTTCTGGTGACGCGGAGAGGTCTCCATGATGGCGGAGCTTATCAGGGGTGACGGCTCAAGGCTCGCATCAACACGTAGGTCAGGCTGGACACGGCGGCTGCGGCTGGGATCGTCAGCACCCAGGCCCACACGATTTGCCCGGCCACGCCCCACCGAATCGCGCTCAGCCGGCGCTCAGCCGAGCCGACGCCCACGATCGCCCCGGTGATGGTGTGGGTGGTCGACACCGGCACGCCGAGGAAGATCGCCAATGCCAGAGTGATCGCGCCGCCGGTCTCCGCGCAGAAGCCTCCGACTGGTCGCAACTTCGTGATGCGCATGCCCATGGTTTTGACGATGCGCCAACCGCCCGAGAGCGTGCCGAGGCCCATCGCTGCCTGACACAGCAGCACGACCCAGAGCTGCGGCTTCACGTGCTCGCCGCCCTGCTGCATGCCGGAGCTGATCAGCAATGCCGTGATGATGCCCATGGTCTTCTGGGCGTCGTTGCCACCGTGGCCGAGCGAGTACAGCGCGGCCGAGACGAATTGCCCACGGCGAAAGAAGCGATCGACTCGCCGCGGGCGGCTATTGCGGAAGATCACGCGCACCAGCTTGAACAGCAGGAACGCCAGCAGCATGCCGAGCATCGGCGCGATCAAGATGAAGAGCAGCGTCTTGCCGAACACGCCCCGATCGAGGATGGCGAAGTCCGGCACGTTGGAGAGCGCGGCACCCGCGAAACCGCCCATCAGCGCATGGGACGAGGACGAAGGCAGGCCGAGCCACCAGGTGAGCAGGTTCCAAACGGTTGCGCCAACCAGCGTGGCGAAAATCACGTTCTGGGTGATCGCTTCGGGCGCGACCCCCTTGGCGACCGCCGCCGACACGTGCATGGGAAAGACCATGAACGCGATGAAATTGAAGCTCGCGGCCCACGCCACTGCGGCTCGCGGCGAGAGCACGCGCGTCGAGACCACCGTCGCGATCGAGTTGGCCGCGTCGTGGAAGCCGTTGATGAAGTCGAACGCGAGCGCAAGCCCGACTGTGGCAGCGAGCAGAGGGTTCATCAGGCGTGCTCGAGCACGATCCCTTCGATGATGTTGGCCACGTCTTCGGCGCGGTCGGTCGCGGTCTCGAGCGCGTCCAGGATGTCGCGCCACTTGATGACTTCGAGCGGGTCGTTCTTCTCGTTGAACAGGCGGGCGAGCGCGCGCCGGAAGATCTGGTCGGCTTCGTGCTCGTGCCGGTTGATGGCGACGCACAGATCGAGCAGGGGCTTACTGTCCTTGATGTTGGACAGCATCGAGACCGCCTTGTGGATCTCGCCAGCCGAGGCGAGCAGCGACTTGGCGAGGTCGATGGCCTCGGGGCGCACGTCGTGGATCTGGTACAGCGCGATGCGGTCCCCGGCCGCCTCGACGAAGTCGAGCACGTCGTCGAGCGACGCGATCAGGCCGTGGATCTCCTCGCGGTCGAGCGGCGTAATCCAGGTCTGGTGCAGGGCGTGGAGCGTGTCGTGGGTGATCTGGTCGCCTTTGTGCTCGAGCTCCTTGATCTCGGCCGCGAGCGGCTCGCGACGATCGAGGTGCTCGAGCATCTCCACGAGCAAAGTGGCCGCGCGCACGGTGTGCTGGGCATGGTCGGTGAATGCCGACCAGAAGACGTTGTCCCTGCTGAGAGCCATGATCGCGGTTCCTTTCGCGGCGCAAGACAATGCCGGGCCCGGTTCGGGGTCAAGTGTGGATTGACGGGATCGCCCCGACGCCCTCGAGGAATCCGGGAATTGGGGAAAAGTGCAGCCGGGCAGCTATTCCGCACGATGTCGCGGTGCCATCGCTTGCCGTCCCGTGGGTCGACCTGGCTCTGGCTCGGGCTCAGATCAGGCCGTGCTCGTAGGCGTACGCCGTCGCGGCTGCACGCGTCGACACGTCGAGCTTGTGGAAGATGTTGCTCACGTGGCGGTCGACGGTCTTCTCGCTCAGGAACAGCTCGCTCGCGATCTGTTTGTTGGTCTTGCCGGCCGCGACCAAGCGCAGCACCTGCAGCTCGCGCGCGCTCAGGCCGCAGGTGTCGAGCCCGGCCTCGGCGGCGTCGCTTGCAGCGAGGGTCGCGAGATCGGGCGCGGCCCCTAGCCGCTCGAACACCTCGCGCGCCGCCGCCAGCTCGAGCGCGGCGGCATCGCGATCGCCGAGCGCGCCGCAAGCGCGGCCGAGCAGCGCCCGCGCGCGTGCAGCCAGATACGGCGCGCCCACCTGCTGGAACACCACGAACGCACGCCGCAACGGCTCGAGCGCGCCCTGTGCATCGCCCTCCGCAAGGCGCAACGCTCCGCGCCCATGGGCGGCGATCGCCGAGAGGATCTCGCTGTGGAAGCTCGATGCGGCGCGCTCCAGCTCTTCGCACGCGAGCCGCGCGTCGTCCCGCGCGCCCACCGCCAGCATGATCTCCGCATACGCCGGCAGAAAGCGCATGCGCTGCAGCGCGTTCGTCGTGGCGCCCAGCACGCGCCTCATCGCGGTCGCTGCGGCGGCTCCCTGGCCTTGCGCGAGGCGCAAGAGCGCAAGACCGGGTTGCGGCTCGCGGCCGGCCTGGCTGGCCTTGCCGTAGGCGAGCTCGGCCTCCGCGTGCTCGCCGCGCAAGCGATGGATCTCGGCGGTCTGGTACAGCGCGTCGCCGAGAGCGTCCGCATCGGGGGCACGCCCGCCATCCCCAAGACAGCGCTGCGCAGCATCGATCGATTCACCCCATGCGCCTTCGAGCTCGAAGATCTCGGCGCGATGAACCTGGCACGCGCCTGCGAAGGTCACGAGCTGAGGCTGCGCAGCGCACCAGTCGGTGAGCGCCGCGGTCCACTCGCGAGCGCGATCGAGCGCGTACACCTGGCGGCAGCAGGCGATGACGCCGCAGTAGACCAAGCCCGTGACCACCGGTGAAAGCTCGCCGGAGCTGATGGCCAACATCGCTTCGTCGAGCAGCGCGAGACCCTCGTCATGTCGCCCGCAGGACAGCAGCACCCGACCCTGGAGCTGCCGCGCGAGCGTGAGCAGCTCGGCGTCGCCGAAGCGCTCGCCGATCGCCGCTGCTTCGCTGGCCGTTGCGTACGCCGCGTCGGCGTCGCCAACGCCGAGCTGCTGTCGTGCCAGGGGCAAGCACAAGTAGCCTTGCTCGGCGCAGCCTTCGGGATGGCGCTCGCAGATGCGCCGGCAGCGGCTGAGCCAGGCGCTCGCGCGACCCGTCTCACCGTACGCGAGCAGCCTGTAGCCCAACCAGAACGCCGCGCGTGCCGCGCGCAGGTCGCGGCCGGCGTCGAGCTGCGCTTGATACGAGCGCTCCCAAATCTTCAGCATCTCGCCGTCCTGCCCAGAGAGCCCAGCGGCCTGGCCCATGCGCTCGAGGTCGTCCGGGCCGAGAGGCGCACGGTGATCGGCTTCGCTCAACGCGTCGTAGGCGTCGGCCCATGCGCGCTGCGCGAAGCACGTTAGCCCCCGCTCGAGCGTGCCGTCTGGGCTCTTCGGTTTCCCCGGTGTCACTTGCCCACGCGGATTCGCCAGCGGCCGGGACCGATCAGCAGCAACGACAGAAAGACGATCCCGGCCTCGATCGCATGCGACGCGACTGCGAACGAGTCGCCCTGCGAGAGATGCTTGGTCGTCGCGACCAGCATCGTGATCGCCATCAGCGTGCAAGCCGGCCGGAAGAAAATGCCGGCCGCTAGCAGAACACCGCCGCCGAGCTCGGCGCACGCAGCCATGAAGCCGAAGAACGTCGGCAACACGTGGATCCCGAGCTCGGACGTGGCCGTGCCGAGCGCATGCCACTTGCTGGGACCGCCGAGCATCTTCGGCAGCCCGTGCGTGACGAACATCGCGCCCATGCCCACGCGCAGGCAGAGCAGCCCGAGGTCCCGATACCTGCCGCCGTCACCGCTCATCGCCGGC
>JBIOJD010000178.1:0-7674 GCA_044450485.1 Polyangiales bacterium
CTTCGGCTGCGCGCGATGCAAGACGAGAGCGGCGGGGTGCAGTGCTTCATCCCGCTGGCGTTCCACAACGAGAACAACAGCCTACAAAAGCTGCCCGAGCCCACGGCGGTGGACGATCTGCGCACGATCGCGGTGAGCCGGCTGCTGTTCGACAACGTGCCGCACGTGAAGGCGTACTGGGTGTCGATGGGGATCGACACCGCGCAAATCGCGCTGCGCTTCGGCGCTGATGACCTCGACGGAACGATCGTTCACGAGACCATCTATCACGCCGCAGGCAGCCGCACGCCGATGGGCATGACGCGTGACGAGCTCGTGCGTTTGATCCGCGAGGCCGGGCGCGTTCCCGTCGAGCGTGACACCGAGTACCGCGTGATCGAGGAGCTGCCGAGGGCGCAGGCGCCCGAGGCCTCGATGAAGGTTCGCGAGCGCAATTCGATGCGAGTCGCGCGCGTGGCGGCGGCGTCAGAGCAAACGGAGAGTGCTCCACTCATCGCCCTGCGGCGAGCTCAGGATTGATCATGGAAGGCAAATACAAGAAGGGCCTGGTCCAGAATCGCTACCGGCGCACGCGGTCGACCGATTCGGGCGGTCGGCTGCGGCTTTGCGGCGTCAGTTACTTGAACGCCCAGCCACTTCTCCACGGCCTCTTGCAAGGTCTCGGCGAGGAGCGGATGCACATCGAGCTCGCGCCGCCGTCCGAGCTGAGCCGACGCTTGCTCGAGGACGAGGCCGACGCCGGGCTGGCGCCGGTCGCAGTGCTCGCCAACCACGGCGGGCTCGAGCTCGTACCGGGTATCGCGATCGGCTCGGACGGTCCGGTGCGCTCGGTCAAGATCGTGGGCGACGTGCCGCTCGATCAGATGGAAGAGATCTTGCTCGACGCGTCGAGCCGCACCTCGGTCGTGCTCGCGCGCCTGATCGTGAAAGACAGGCTCGGCGGGAAGGAGCCGAGCTACTGCAGCAAGCCGCCGGCTGAGATCATCGAGCTGGCGCACGGCACGACCGGCGGGCTGCTGATCGGCGACCCCGCGCTCGAGGTGGAGGGCCGCTTCGCCTACGAGCTGGATCTCGGGCAAGCGTGGAAAGAGCTCACCGGCTTGCCGTTCGTGTTCGCAGTGTGGGTGGCGCGGCCGGGCCTGCTCGGCGATCGCGACACGGCGTTGCTGCAGAAGTCGCTGCAGATCGGGCTGGCCGAGCGCGTGCAAATCTCGCAGGCGTGGGCGCGCGGGCGCGGCGGCAACGCCGAGAGCCACCTCGCTTACTTGAGCAGCTCGATTCGCTACGAGCTCGATGAACAGGCGGTTGCGGGGTTGCGCGAGTTCTTGCGCCGGGCCGCCGAGCACAAGCTGTTGCCTCCGGCGGAGCTCCACTTCATCGGGCAAGAGCACGAGCCGCTGCTTCCGCACCGCAAGAGCATCGACGACATGCTCGAGCACGCGGCGGCGGGCGGCAGGCTTTCGTTCGAGGACGCCATGCGGCTCGGCCACGATGCGCCGATCCACGACCTCGGGCTCGCCGCGGACGAGCGGCGCAGGGCGCTGCACCCGGACGAGGTGGTCACGTACATCGTCGACCGCAACATCAACTACACCAACGTGTGCACGACCGCGTGCCGTTTCTGCGCGTTCTATCGGCCCGTGGGCCACGCCGAGGGCTATGTGCTTTCGCGCGATCAGCTCGCGCAGAAGATCGAAGAGACGGTGGCCGCGGGCGGGGTCCAGATCCTCTTGCAGGGCGGGCTGAATCCCGCGCTGCACCTCGAGTGGTACGAAGATCTGTTCCGTTGGATGAAGCAGAGCTTTCCGATCAAGCTTCACGCGCTCTCCCCCGAGGAGATCTGGCACCTCGTACGCCTCGAGGATCTCTCGGTCGAAGACGTGCTGCGGCGGCTGCGCGCCGCGGGCATGGACTCGCTCCCCGGCGGCGGCGCAGAGGTGTTGACCGATCGCGTGCGCAGCAAGATCGCCAAGGCCAAGTGCACGAGCGCAGAGTGGATCGAGGTCATGCGCGTGGCGCACCGGATCGGGATGCGCACCACGGCCACGATGATGTTCGGCACGGCCGACACGCTGGAAGATCGTGTGTTGCACATGCTCAAGGTGCGCGAGCTGCAGGACGAGACCGGCGGCTTCACGGCGTTCATCTGCTGGGACTACCAGCACGAACAGGGCACGCGCGCGGTGGCTGGCGAGACCGGCACACTGCTTTATCTGCGCACGCAGGCGTTGAGCCGGCTCGTGCTCGACAACATCGCGAACATCCAGACTTCTTGGGTCACGCAAGGCCCGGGAGTGGGCCAACTCGGCCTGCGCTATGGTGCCAACGACATGGGCAGCACCATGTTCGAAGAGAACGTGGTGTCGTCCGCGGGCACGACCTTCGGGATGGACGCCCGACAGATCGAGCGGCACGTGCACGAGAGTGGGTTCAAGGTGGCGCGGCGCAACATGCGTTACGAGCGCTTGACCGAACCGGCCTGAGCATGCGGGCGATCGCGGCGAGCTGGGTGATCACGGGCGACGCGGCGCAAGCGCCGATCGCCGACGGCGCGGTGGTGCTCGACGACGCGGGGCGGATCGTCGCGGTAGGAGAGGCGGGCGCCCTCAGGCAGCCCTTCGCCGATGCACGCTGGGAGGAGCGCCGTGCCGTGCTCCTACCCGGGCTCGTCAATGCGCACACGCACCTCGAGCTGTCTGCGCTGCGCGGACGCGTGCCGGGCGGTCGAGGCTTCGGACCGTGGGTGACCGCGTTGATGCAGGCCCGCGAAACAGCCGCGCCCGAAGCAGACGAGGACGCCATCGATAGCGCTGTGTCCGAGTTGCTGGCGGCGGGACCGGCCGGCGTGGGCGAGGTGACGAATACGCTCGCCACAGTGGGTGCGCTTGCAGGAGCGCCCGTGCTGGGACGGGTGTTCCACGAGGTCTTCGGCATGAGGCGAGAAACAGGCGAGGTCATGCTCGGCATGGCGGAGCAGCGTCGCGCCGAGATCGAGCCTTGGCCGGACAATCTGAGCTACGTCCAGGCTCCTCACACCGCGTACACGCTTCATCCCGAGGTTTTGCGCGCGGTCGTGCAGCGTGCGCGCGCGTCCGGTGCGCTCAGCTCGCTGCACCTGTGTGAGCATGCAGCCGAGCGCGCGTTCCTGCTCGACGGAAGCGGGCCGTTCGCGGCGTTTCTCGCCGCGCGAGGCAGCAGCCCGGCGGACTGGCCACCGCCAGGAGTCGACCCAGTGAGCTACGCGGTCGAGCTCTCGGCGCTCGCTCCCGACGTCCTGTGCGTGCACCTTGCCGACGCCCGACCTGAGGAGCTCGACTTGGTGCGGGAGGCGGGCGCGCAGGTCGTGCTCTGCCCACGTAGCAATCTCCACATCGAGGTCAGGCTGCCGCCATTGCTCGCGATGCTCGAGCGTGGCATCGAGCCAGCGCTGGGCACCGACTCGCTCGCGTCGTGTGCGAGCCTCGACGTGCTCGACGACGCGCGCGTGCTCGCGGAACGATTCCCGACGGTTCCAGCTCGAACGCTGCTCGCGATGGCGACGAGCTTCGGCGCTCGCGCGCTCGGGCTCGAGGCACAGCTCGGCTCGCTCGCTTCCGGGAAGCAGCCTGGCGTGATCGCGTTCGCATACGAGGGCGACGCGCCCACTGATCCCGAGCGTTTCTTGCTCTCGCGCCGCGCTCAGCAGCGCGAGGTGCTGGCGCGTCCTGCTCGCACGCTCGAAGGCGCCCTGGTCGCCGCTGCACCGCGGCAATCTGCCGCGACGACGCTGCCGATGGAGGCCATCCGATGACGCTCGCAAAGTCAGTCGCCACCTACAGCTCGCTCGTCAGGCTGAGCCACACCATCTTCGCGCTGCCGTTTGCGCTTTCGTCGGTTCTGCTTGCGTCGGCCTACGCGCCGATCACGGCCCGCAAGGTCGCGCTGATCGTGCTGTGCATCGCGGCCGCCCGCACGGCCGCGATGGCGTTCAACCGCTTGGTCGACCGCGACGTCGACGCGCAGAACCCGCGCACCGTCGATCGCGAGCTGCCGCGTGGCGTGTTGAGCGTCGGCGCGGTGCGGACGCTCGTCGTGGCGTCGTGTGCGGTATTCGTGGCTGGCGCAGCGCTGCTCTCGCCGTTATGTCTGTACCTGTCGCCCATCGCGCTGGGGCTCGCGCTCGGCTATTCGTACACCAAGCGCTTCACCGCGCTCTGTCACGTGTTGCTCGGGTTCGCCGTTGCATTCGCCCCCGGAGGCGCTTGGATCGCGATGGGGGCTCAGCTGACGCTGGCACCGTGGCTGCTCGTGATCGGCGTGGCGAGCTGGGTCGCAGGCTTCGACGTGCTCTACTCGCTGCAGGACCAAGGCTTCGACCGCGGTGCGGGGTTGCACTCACTTCCGGTGCGGCTCGGCACGCTGGGCGCGTTGGTCGTGAGCGCGCTCTTGCACGTAGTCACGGTCGGCTGCCTGGCAGGCGTCGGGCTGCTGCTCGGCCGCGGGCTTCCGTACTTTGCGGGCGTGGCGGTCGTCACCTTGCTGCTCGGCTACGAGCACGCGATCGTGCGCCCCAGTGACCTCTCGCGCGTGAACAAGGCGTTTTTCGATCTGAATGGGTACGTCAGCCTCGCGTTCTTCGCTTGCGTGGCGCTCGACCGACTGCTTTCCTGACCCCGGATGCAGCTCACGGCCGCAGAGCGTCACGCGAGGCAAGCGGCGGCGGCCCGCGATGCGGACCTGGACGCGAGCCGCAGACGGCGTGAAGGCATCGTGCACACGCCGCCTGAGCTCGCGCGCTTCGTGGCTCGAGCCGCAGACGATCTCGTGCGCGAGCGGCTGGGACTTGCCGGCGGCCTCGCCGATCCAAGGCTCGCGCTCGTCGATCCCGCCTGCGGTCCGGGGGCGTTCCTGGCCGCAGCGCAAGCGGTCTCTGCGGGCGGCGGTCCGGGCCCGCGGGTCTGCTATGCCATCGATCGAGACCGCGCCTCACTGCGCGTTACGCGCGCGGGGCTCGGGCCGCTCCTGCAGTGGGCGCACGTTCGCCTGCGCATGGAGGCAAAGGACACGCTGGAGTCGGTGCGACCGGAGCGAGTGGCGCGACTCGCGCCCGCGGTTTGCGTGATCGGCAACCCCCCTTGGGTGGCGAGCGCTCAGCAGCGGCCCACGCCATGGCTCGACAGCTTGCTCGAAGATTTTCGCCGCGATGACGACGGCGCACGGCTTCCCGAACGCAAGCTCGGAGTGCTCTCGGACGCCTACGTGCGCTTCATGCGCTGGGCGTGCGAGGTGGCGCGGGGGGCTCGGAGCGGCGCGGTGGTTGCGCTCGTCACCAATGCTTCGTATCTCGACGGCCCCGTGCACCGTGGCATGCGCGCGGCGCTGTTGCGGTTCTTCGACTCCATCTTCGTGCTCGACCTCGGTGGCAACGCGCTGCTCCCGCGAAGTGGTGCCGTCCGCGACGGAAACGTGTTCGGGGTTCGTCCGGGTGTGGCCGCTCTCTTGGCCGTGCGGTCCAAGAGCTGCGATGAGCGCGAGGCCGCGACTGTACGTTACCAGCGCGTGTTCGGCTCGTGTGCGGAGAAGCTCGAGCGTCTCAGCAACGCGCGTCTGTCGGACCGAGGCTTTCGCGCGCTCGTGCCCGATCCCACCTACCGGCGGTTCGTGCCTACGAGCACGGCGCGCGATCAGTACGCGCGTTGGCCGTCGCTCGCAGAGCTCATGCCCTTTCACCGCGAAGGGGTCCAGACCAACCGCGATGGCGTGGTGGTCGACGCGAACCGCGAGCGACTGCACGCGCGACTTCGTGCGTTCGCTGCCGGCGACCTCTCCGCGGAGCTCGCGCCCGCGTTCCGCGCCTTGCCGCATTACGATCCGGCGCTCGCTCGGGTGGCGGTTGCCGACGCGCTCGAGCGCGATCCGGATGGCCGACTCGGCTTGCTCTCGCGGCCGCTCGCGTATCGCCCGTCCGACCGGCGCTGGTTTGCGCCGATCGCACCCCTCTGTCATCGACCGCGACCGGAGCTGCTCGCCGCGATCGACCGCTCCAGCTTCGCGCTCGTGACCGTGCGCAAGGATCGCGGGTCACTGCCCTGGGCGCACTTCGCCGCCGTCGACTGCGCGGTCGACAACTGCTTTCTGTCCACGCGCTCGTCCTGTCGGGCGCGGGCGTTTCCAACCCACGATTCACACGGTCGCGAGAACCTCGCGCCCGAGCTGGCCGCGCGCTTTTCGGAACGGCTCGGTCGCGTGGTCACTTCGACCGAGCTCGCGCGCTACGCGCTTGCGTTGCTCGCGCGCAAAGACTACCGCGAGCGTTACGATCAAGCGCTGCGCATCGACTATCCACGCATTCCCTGGCCCGAGTCGGCCGCGCGTTTCGACGAGCTCTGCGCCGCCGGCGCCGACTTGGTCGAGCTCTTCTGCAATGGCGGCGGCGAAGATGCCCGGCAGCGGACCCGCCGCGAATCGCTCACGGGTCTCGCCCGAGGCCTCAAACCGGGCGATCGAGCATCTCACGCACCGTACGCAGCAGCGCGTCGGGGGCGAAGGGCTTCTGGACGTAGGCGGAGCCCGAGCTCGCCGTCGCTTGCCTGACGGCTGCATTGTTCGTGTAGCCGGAGACAAACACCACTTTCATGGCCGGCCGCTCGCTGGCGAGCTTCGCGGCGAGCTCTGGGCCGGTCATCTGGGGCATCACGACGTCGGTCACCATGAGGTGGATCTGCGCTGGGTGCTGTGCGACGAGCGAGAGCGCGTGCGGGCCGCTGCTGGCTTCGAGCACGCGATATCCACGCTTTTCCAGGATGCGTCGTGTCGCGATGCGCACGCGCTCTTCGTCTTCGACCAGCAGCACCGTCTCGCGCTGGGATGAATGCTCGCTCGGCACTGTGGGGGAGGCTTCGGTCGGCGTGCCGTGGTCGATTCGCGGCAAGTAGATCTCGAAGGTCGTGCCGCGGCCGAGCTCGCTCTCGAGGGTCACGTGACCGTGGCTCTGCTTCACGATGCCGTATACGCTCGAGAGCCCCAAGCCGGTCGCGTTCCCGAGGCCCTTGGTCGTGAAGAATGGCTCGAATGCGCGGCGCCGTGTCTCCTCGACCATGCCGCAGCCGGTGTCGCAGATCCTCAGCTTGACGTAGGCACCGGCGTGCGGAGCGTCTGCTGCGGGCAGCGCGTCCGTTCGAGCGATTTCGACGGTGCTGGCCTCGATCACGAGCTTGCCGCCGCTCGGCATGGCGTCGCGCGCGTTGAGGGCGAGATTCATGAGGATTTGCTGCATCTGATTGCGGTCGGCCTTGACCAAGCCCAGCGGCTGCACGAAGGAGATCTGGAGCTCGATCGCGTCGCCGACGACGCGCTTCAGGATCTTCTCGAGCTCGCCCACGACTTCGCTCAAGGCGAGGACCTCGAGCCGTTGAACTTGCTTGCGGCTGAACGCGAGGAGCTGATCGGTGAGGGCCGCGGCGCGGTTTGCGGCGTCCTGAATCACCTTCACGTCCTCGCGGCCGGCATCCCCCTCGGGGAACGCGTCGAGCAGGAAGCCAGCATAGCTGCCGATGATCATCAGGAGGTTGTTGAAGTCGTGCGCCACGCCTCCGGTGAGGTGACCGATCGTCTCCATGCGCTGCGCCGACCACAGCTCTTGCTCCAGCCGCTTGCGTTCGGTGATGTCGAACAAGCTCACGACCACGTTGGCGA
>JBIOJD010000179.1:0-7644 GCA_044450485.1 Polyangiales bacterium
CCTGCCGCCCGAGCCGAACGAGGCCGAGCTCGGGCGCATGCAGGCCACGGGCCGCACTTCGGTGTTCGGTGACTTGGTGCGCGATCCGCCGCCGCCGCCGGAGCTCGCGGTGCCGCGCGCGCCGCGCGTGCCGAGCATCGTCCCCGAGGCCGACGTCGAAGCCCCGCTGCCGCCGGCGCCGAGCGCGCCCAAGACGGCCGCGCCGCCTCCCGTTCCCGCGGATGCAGGCGAGAAACGCAAGGCGCGCAAGAAGCAGGCTGCCCCGACGGCCGAGAAGGCCGCTGCGGAGGTCCCCGCCCAAGCGCCCGCGCCGGCTGCGGCGCCCGCCCCCGCGCAGGCCAGCGCCGCGCCGGGCATCGCCGCTGCGGTCGTAGGCGCGCTCGCGCTGCTGATGAGCTTGGGTGTGGTGCTCGGCGTGATCCCGAATCCATTCGCCGCAGCGCCTGCGCCCGTCATTGCACCACCGCCCGCGCCCGTGCCCGCGGCCGCACCTGTGCCACCTCCGCCCGCTGCGCCGGCTGCCCCCAAGCCGCCCGTCGCAGCCGAAGCCGCTGCGACGCCCCCTGCTGTAGAGAAGGCAGCACAGCTAGCGGCCGCTGTTGCCGCAGCTGCGCCGAAAGCGCCCGAGCCTGCGGCTGCAGCTCCGAAAGCACCTGCACCCGCGGCTCCGACCGCGCCCGCGGCGCCGAAGCCGGCCGCCGAGACCGACCAAGCGAACGCCAACACCGCCGCGCTCGTCATCGCTGCACGCAAGAAGCTCGCCGACGACGAGCCCAAGGCGGCCGAGGCCCTGCTGCGCCAAGCGCTCGACATCGACCCGCAAGATCACCACGTGATGGAGCTGCTCGCACACGCGCTGATGGACCAGGAGCGCGGCAAAGAAGCCCTGGTCTACGCGCGCAAGATCGTGCAACGCCGCCCGCGCCGCGCGCCCTATCGGCTGCTGCTCGGCGACCTGCTGTTGATGGTCGGCGACGAGGCCGGCGCCAAAGCCGAGTGGCAGAAGGCGCTCGCGCTGAGCCCCGACGACGTCCAGATCAAACGCCGCCTGGGCATGTAGCGCGAGCGCGTCCTCCGTCGATTTTTTGGCTGCGCCCCGGGCCGCCCTTAGCCTCGGGGCATGTCGCGATTCTTCTTGCTCGGTCTGCTCGGTCTGTGCGGCTGCATGCAAACCGAAGGCGCGAGCAAACGCCTCACCGACACCGTCAACATGCTCGACAAGACCACGCGCTGGGGTCAGCTCCCCGAAGCCTCGCGGCTCGCCATGCCGGAGTACCGCGCCCGCTTCATCGAGAAGCACGCGGATTGGGGCTCGGTGATCCAGCTCGGCGACAGCGAAGTCTTGCAGGTCGACATGGCCCATGACGCCGAGAGCGCGGTCGCCGTGCTCAGCTACCAGTGGTACTCGTCCGACGTCATGACGTTGCACCAGAGCGTCGTGCGCCAGCAATGGACGCGTGCGGGCGGCGGCTTCGCGCTGGTCTCGGAGACCATCGTGCAAGGCGATCCGCGCCTGTTCCGCACCAGCGGCAAGCCTGCGTTCGGCGCCGACACGGGCGCGCTCGGCATGGCTCCCTGAGGTTACTCAGCTCAGTACCGCGTTTCGCAGGGGTGGGCCATGGCGAAGGTGGCAAGGTTGCCTTTGTTGCCGGGCCAGTTTCCGTCTTGGGTGAAGGCCCAGGCTTTGGCTCCGGCGTAGCCGAGATCGAAGAGCTTGCTCATGATCTGATCGGCATTCAGCGTGCCGTTGGGGTTGGTCCAGCCGTCGAGCGGAAACTCGCCGACGACGACCGGGCGATCACCGATGCCGTAGTCCTCTAGCGACTTCTGGCCGAGCGGGAAGTACTGGTCGACCCAGCCGTAGTAATGCATGTCGTAGTAGTCGAGCCCGACCTTGGTGAAGGCGTGCGACCATTTGACCGCGGCTTGGCCGACGGTCACGAGCGGCTTGCTCTCGTCGTGCAGCGCGGCCACCACCTCGCGAACGAACGTCTCCATGACCGTGAAGTCGACCTGCTGCAGCGAGCTCATCGCGTCGAAGTCCTGGTCGCCGTAGCCGTCGTTGCCCTTGATGGCCCACTCGGGCTCGTTGATCACGTCCCAAGACACCACTTGCGCTGCGTGGGTGCTGGCTGCGACCGCGCGCGCGATCGGGCGCACGAGGTTGTCGATCAGCGCCTTGCGTTTCGCGTCGTCGGCGATCACCGGGCTCAAGCTGTGCCCGGAGCCGCTGTCGGGCTTGAAGTTGTCGAAAGAAAAGAGCGTGAGCTTCAGGTGCACGCCCTGCTCCGCGGCGAGCGCCAGCGCAGCGTCGATGTCCGCGAGCTCGCTGCCGGTGAGCCCTTGCGGCGTTCCGGCAGCGTCGAGCTTCACACCGCCGCCGTCGAACATCGACGGGTGCATCCACCAGCGAATCACATCGACGCCGTTGGCTTTCATGTCTTGCAGGTCTTGCCGGACGCGCGCCTGGTTCTGGGCCACGCCCTGCGCGCCGCCGCCGAAATCGGAGCCGAAGTTCACCCATGCGAAGTTCACGCCGAGCATGAACCGCTTTTCGCACGCGATCGTGACGCCGGCCTTGGCCGGACACGCGTCCTGCGCGCAGCCCGAGCTCCCCGCTGCGCCCGCGTCCGGGCTCGTGCCTGCGCTGCCGCCGTTGCCGCTCGTGCCGCCTTGTCCGGGTTGCTGGCCACCGCCTGATTGGCCCGCTGCGCCCCTCGTACCGCCGGCGCCGGAACCTGCCGCGCCGTTGCCGCCTGTGCCCGCCCTACCCATCGAGCCCGTTCCGGCGTTGCCGTTCGTCGCAGCCGCGCCGCTTGGGCCGCTGCCGCTCGCGCCGCTCACCGCGTGGCTGCCCGCACCGCCGCCTGGCATCGCGTTGCGACCTCCGCACGATGCGGAGCCGAGCGCCAGCATCGAGATCACACGAAGAGCCGGTCGCGTGCGGAGCATCAAAGGCCTCTCGGTTGGCAATTGCGAACGTCAACGATGCGGGTGTACACCCGTCAGCGACTTGATCTGTGCGGCCTCCGGCCCGTCGGGGATCCGCTTCAGGTACGCCTCTGCCAGATCTCTCGCCGCGCCGATCTTGGCTTGCGCCACGAGCGACTGAACCTCGCGCAGCGCCTGCCCGGCGGTGAGCTTGGCAGCAGGCCCTTGGCTCGCGGTTGCAGGTTTTTCGGTTTGACCGCTCCGAGGCGCCTGTGCCCCCGCGCCCGCAGTCTGCGCCGCAGCTGGAAGGCTTGGGGATGGGCGCTCAGGTGCGAGCGCAGTGGGCGGCCCGGGCCGGCTGAGCCACGCGGTGGACGCGGCCAGCGCCAAAAGCGCGAGCCCGAGCACCGCCAGCGACGTCCTTTGTTTCATGCAGACTCGACCGGAGGTTGGTGCTCCGAACCCACGGCATCGGGTCACGCGTGCGGGTGGACCGCGGTTCAGTTAGCCTCTTGGCTCAGCCGATGCCGACGGCACTGCGCACGCGTTGCATCGTGCGTCGTGCGATCGTGCGGGCGCGCTCGGCGCCCGTGTCGAGCAGCCGGTCGAGCGCGGTCTCGTCCGCGCGCAGCTCGAGGTAACGGGCGCGCAGCGGCGCGAGCTGCACGTCGAGCGCTTCGAACAGCGCTTGCTTGGCGTGGCCCCAGCCGTAGCCGCCGGCGCGCAGCTTGTCGGCCATCTGTCGCGTGTCAGCTTCGCTGGCGATCAGCTTGAACAGCTCGTACACGAGCGCGCCCTCGGGCTCTTTCGCGGCTTCGAGCGGCGCGGAGTCCGATTTGAATTTCATCACCGCATCGCGCAAGGCTTTCTGCGGTGCGAACAGCGGGATCGTGTTGCCGTAGCTCTTGCTCATCTTGCGGCCGTCCGGGCCCGGCACGATCGGCGCGTCGGTGACGAGCGCTTCGGGCACGACGACAGTGCCCTCGCCGTACAGATGATTGAGGCGCGTCGCCGCATCGCGCGCGAGCTCGAGGTGCTGCTTTTGGTCCGCACCGATCGGCACCACGTCCGCGTCGTAGAGCAAGATGTCCGCGGCCATCAGCAGCGGGTAGTTGAAGATGCCTGCGTTGGGGGACTCGCCTTGGCCGAGCGCGTCCTTGAAGGCATGACCGCGCTCGAGCTGACCCGTGGCCACGATGCACGCGAGCACCCAGGAGAGCTCGAACACCTCGATCACGGAGGACTGCCGGTAGAGCAAGGTCTTGCTCGGGTCGAGCCCGCACGCGAGCCAGGTCGCGGCCACGTCATGGACGTTGCGGCGCAGCGCGGCCGGATCGCGCTGACTGGTGAGCGCGTGGTAATCGGCGATGAAGTAGAGGCTGTCGTAGCGCTCGGTCAGCGCGAGCGCGGGCTTGATCGCGCCGAAGTACGTGCCGAGGTGCAGCGACCCGCCGTCGGCCGCGTCGACTGTTGCGCCGGTCGGCTTGATGCCGGTGAGAGAGACTTGCTTGCGCGTGGTGGTCATGGCAGCGAGCGCCGCGGCCAGCATGCCATGCACCCGCGCACGCCGCCAAGCCGTGGCGGTTGCCTGCGATGATGCGATCCGGTACATCGGCCTGACGCGCAACGCGGGAGCCAGCACCATGCAACGACCCTTTCGCATTCTCGGTTTGCAGCAGATCGCGATCGGCGCGGCGGACAAACAGAAGCTGCGGACGTTGTGGATCGACGTGCTCGGCCTCGAGCTCACTGGCAACTACAAGAGCGAGCGCGAGAACGTCGACGAGGACATCGCGGTCATGGGCAAGGGCGCGGCGCGGGTCGAGGTGGATCTCATGCAGCCGGTCGACGCGCAGAAGCGCCCGGCCGTGCACGACCCCGCGCTCAACCACATCGGGCTGTGGGTCGACGACCTCGCGGCCGCGGTGCAATGGCTCACCGCGAAGGGCATGCGCTTCACCCCCGGCGGCATCCGCAAGGGCGCCGCGGGCTACGACGTGTGCTTCGTGCACCCCAAAGCCAGCCCCGAGCTACCGCTGTCGGGCGAAGGTGTGCTGATCGAGCTGGTGCAGGCCCCGGCAGACGTGATCAGCGCCCTCGGTTAGCCGCTCTTCTTCGGCGTTGCCGCGGGCTGCTCGGGTTGGGCTTGCTGCTTGGCGCGCCAGGCGGCGAGCTTCTTGGTGCGGCGCTTCTTCTGCGAGGCGCGGGTCTTCGAATCCTGAGGTACGCTCATGGCCCACGCGTGTGCCAGAGACCGCTGGCGGCGTCAAGCGGGCGGGGCGGGACGGCCGGTTTGCGAGGCCCGGCGCCAGCGGCTAATTCAGGTCCATGTCGCACGTTGCCACCCGTCCTTCTGGCCCTCGCGGTCTGCCCCTGATCGGCTCCGCACGCGCTATGGCGCAAGACATCCTGGGCTTCCTGCTCGACCTCGGCCGCCACTATGGAGACGTGTCCTACGCGCGCTTGGGCACCTCGCAACTGTACATGCTGAACGACCCGCTGATGATCGAGGACGTCCTCATCGGCAAGCACCGCGACTGCATCAAGGACCTCGGCACCCGCGAGCTCATCGCGCTGGTCGGTCAGGGATTGCTGACGAGCGAAGGCGAGCACTGGCGCCGCCAGCGCAAGCTCGCCGCACCGCCACTGCAGCCCAAGCGCATCGCCTCGTATGCGCAGACCATGGTCGAGTGCGCCGAGCGTGAGCTCGATACCTTCCGCGACGGCGAGGTGCGCGACATCCACGTCGACATGATGCGGCTCACGCTCGAGATCGTGGGCAAGACCCTGCTCGGGTTCGACGCGCGCGGCGAGGCCAAGCGCATCTCGGTGATCGTGGACGCCGCCATGGCCTACATCGACAAGCAGATGAACTCGCTGCAGGGCTTGCTCCCGCAGTGGGTGCTGACGCCTGAGCGCTATCATTTTCGCAAGGCCGTGCGCGAGCTCGACGCGCTCATCTATCGCGTGATCGCGCGTTGTCGCGAGCAGGGCTCGGACGCGGACCACTTGCTCGCGCGCCTGGTCCAGGCTCGTGACGAGAACGGCGAGCCCATGAGCGACGTTCAGCTCCGCGACGAAGCGGTCACCATGCTGCTCGCTGGCCACGAGACCACCGCGCTGACCCTCACCTATGCGGCGTTCCTGCTCGCGCGCCACCCGGCCGCGGGCGCTCGGCTGCGCGAAGAGATCGATCAGAAGCTCGCAGGCCGGTTACCCGGCATGACCGATTTGCCTGGGTTGCCGTTTCTCGATGCGGTGGTCAAGGAAACCTTACGGTTGTATCCACCTGCGTACGTGATCGGGCGCGAGGTCGTGAAACCTTTCGAGGTCGGAGGATATCTCGTCCCCGCAGGGTATCAGGTCTTGATGAGCCCCTACGTCATGCAGCGCGATCCGCGCTACTTCGACGAGCCGGCCAGCTTCAAGCCTGAGCGCTGGCTCGAGCCGGCCGCGAGCCAGCTGCCGCGCTTTGCATACTTCCCCTTCGGCGGCGGCCCGCGCGTGTGCATCGGCAACCACTTCGCGACCATGGAGGTCGCGCTCGTGCTCTGCACGCTGTTACAACGCGTCGAGCTCGAAGCGCTGCCAGGCTTCGAGCTGCGCACCAAACCCATCGTCACGATGCGGCCCGACGGCGGCGTGCCCATGCGCGTCAAGCGCAGAGCGCCTGCGCGCGTCGCGGCCTGAGCGCGGGGCGGTGCTCACGCTGGCAACGGGTTTCTTCCTGAGCAGTCCGAAGCAGTCCGCGCAACTCACGAGCCCGGTAGACCGATGACAGCGATCGTGGTCAGCCGCAGCAAGCACACGCGGACTGCGCAACAGACGCAGCGACGTGGAGGACCGCGCGTCGACAAGGCGCCGCGCGCGCAGTCCAACGCGACCGACGCCAGCTCTCCTGCACGGCCTAAGACCCTGCTCGACGCCGTCCGCAAGGCGATTCGAGTCCGCCACTACAGCCCCCGCACCGAAGAAGCCTACGTGAACTGGACGCGGCGCCTGATCCGTTACCACCGTGGCCGCCATCCGCGCGACCTCGAGCCGCACGACATCTCCGAGTTCGTCTCCAGCCTCGCCACCGTCCACAACTGCGCGGCCTCCACCCAGAACCAAGCCCTGAGCGCGCTCATCTTTCTCTACAGACACGTGCTCGGCGCCCCCTTCGACTGGCTCGAAGGCATCGTCACGGCCAAGCGCCCCGAGCGCCTGCCCGTCGTGCTCTCGCCCCCCGAGGTCGGCGCCCTGCTCGCCGAGCTCGAGCCGCTACCCCGCCTGATGGCCGGTCTCATCTACGGCTCCGGCCTGCGCCTGCTCGAATGCTGTCAGCTCCGCGTCAAAGACCTCGACCTCGAGCGCGGCGAGATCCTCGTCCGCGACGGCAAGGGCCGCAAAGACCGCATCACCATGTTACCCCAAGGCCTCGTCGAGCCCCTGCACATCCACCTCCACCGCCTCCACACTCGCCTCGGCGAGCTCGACCAGCACCAGCGAGGCTTCGTGCGCCTCCCCGACGCCCTCGCTCGCAAGTACCCGAACGCCCCCGCCGAGTGGGTCTGGTACTGGGTCTTCCCCGCCAGCCGCACCCACGTCGACCCCAAAGACGGCCTCCGCTACCGCCATCACTATCACGAGACCGCCCTCCAGCGCGCCGTCACCAAAGCCCGCCGCCGCGCCCGCATCCCCAAACCCGCCACCTGCCACGCCCTGCGCCAC
>JBIOJD010000180.1:0-7619 GCA_044450485.1 Polyangiales bacterium
AGCTCGCCGCGCACGACGAGATAGGCTTCGAGCGCACGCACGCACGGCTCGCCGAACGGCACGAGCCGCTCCTTGCTGCCCTTGCCGAGCACGCGCGCGTTGCGCTCGACGAGATCGATGCGGTCGAGGTCGAGGCCGACCAGCTCGCCCACGCGCACGCCCGCCCCGTAGAGCAGCTCGAGCATGGCCCGATCGCGCACGAGCAGGGGCGCGTGGACATCATCGCGCGTTGGTGCCTCGATCACCTCGCCGATGACGGCGACGGGAAGGAACTTGGGCAGAGGTTTCTTCACCTTCGGCAAACGCAACCGCGCTGCAGGATTGGCGGCGAGCTCGCCGCGCCGCTGCAGGTCGCCATAGAACGCGCGCAGCGCCGCGATCTTGCGCGCCACCGTCGGCGCGCGGTTGTCGCCGACGAAGCGTGCCAAAAACCGACGCAGCGCGGCGAGCCCGAGCGCGCGCGCGTCGAGCTGGCCCCCGTGCTCGAGCGCAAACGCATGCAGCGCCCAAAGATCGCGGCCGTAAGTCTGGACCGTCGACACGGCCGCGCGCCGCTCGATCGAGAGCCACTGCAAGAAGCGCTCGATCTGAGATGCGAGCGCGTCAGCAGCTGCGGAGCTCGCACCCATGGCCGCGATCATGGGCCCCGCGCACCCGCCACTCAAGTTTCAGGGCGCGGAACTTGCGGCCGCCCCTACTTCGCCCGCACGGACGTGGCGCTTGGAGATGCCCTTTTGACGCTCCTCGGCCGTGCCTTCGCGGAACAGCACGTCCTCGTGGCCGTCGTTGTGCACGACCACCTGCACCTCCCCCTGCGCGGTTTGGGCTGCGCTCCAGCGATAGTGGCCGGCCGCGAAGGCCTGCGCGTCGAAGCGCCGCTCCCCGAGCACGCGGCGCTCGGTCCCTCGCAGCAGGCTGTAACGACGCTCCTGCACGCCCTGCACGCAGCTGCGCGTCTCCTCGACCACGCTCGCGTCCGTCGAGAGCTGGCGGCGCTCGAGCTCTCGATACGGGCAGCGTGCTTCATCGTGAGCACGCTGCGTCACGATGATGAAACCGAAGATCACCAGAGGCGCGATGATCCCGGGCAACATCAGCCACAGCGCCCAGCGTGGCAGCGGTGGACCCTCGGAAGATCGCTGGTCGTCAGGCGCGGCCGCCATCCGCTCAAGCCTCGATCGCAGGCGCCGCGTCCACGAGCGACAGTCCATGGCCGCAGATCACCGCGATCCACTCGCGCACGTCCTCGAGCGCGCGCGACGCGAGCGCTTCGCGCCGGTCCTTCCGCCGCCGCGGTGATGAGCCCGACAATGGTGCAAACATGCTGAACACGACGTTCGACGGCTGGAAGTCCGAGCTCGGTCTGCGCAGATGCGACAGCAACGCGCCGAGCGCCGTGGTGGGCGGCGGCGGTGATGCGGCCCGACCTTGCAGCCGCGCGGCCAGCATCAGGCCCACACACATCCCGCATGCCGCGCTCTCGACGTAGCCTTCGACGCCGGTGATCTGGCCCGCGAGATACACGCCGGGCAACGCGTGCGCTTGCAGCGCGTCGTCGAGCACCTCGGGCGCGTTCACGAACGTGTTTCGATGCACGCTGCCAAAGCGCTCGAAGCGCGCGCGCTCGAGGCCGGGGATGAGCGCGAGCACCCTGCGTTGCTCCGGCTGCGTCATGCGCGTCTGGAAGCCGACCAAGTTGTAGGCGGTGCCTTCACCGTCTTCGCGACGCAACTGCACGACCGCGTGCGGCCGCTTGCCAGTGCGCGGATCGAGCAACCCAACCGGCTTCATCGGCCCGAACGCCAGCGTGTCGACTCCGCGCTCGGCCAGCACCTCGATCGGCAGGCAGCCCTCGAAATAGCGGGGCTTCTCGAAGGAATGCAGAGCGATCTTCTCGGCCTCGCACAGCGCGGCGACGAAGGCCCGGTATTGTCCTTCGTCGAGTGGGCAGTTGAGATATGCCGAGTCCCCGCCCTTGTCGTAGCGCGATGCTGCGAACACGCGCTCGAGGTCGATGCTCTCCGCGGTCACGATCGGCGCCACGCTGTCGTAGTAGGCGAGGTGCTCGCGCCCCAACTTGGCCGCGATGTCCGCGGCCAGGCCGTCGCCCGTGAGGGGCCCGGTGGCGAGCACCAGCGGTCGCGCGTCGGGGATGCGCTCGACACGCTCGGCCACGCGCTCGATCAGCGGGCTCTCGTCGATGCGCCGCGTCACCTCGGCCGAAAAGCGCACGCGGTCCACGGCCAAGGCGCCGCCCGCCGGTACGCGCGTCTCGTCGGCGCAGGCGATGATCAGCGAGCCCGCACGCCGCATCTCCTCTTTCAGCAAACCGACGGCGTTGTGCAACGCCGCCGCGCGCAGTGAATTCGAGCACACGAGCTCGGCGAGCTGATCGGTCTCGCACGCCGCCGTGCGCGTGAGCGGCTTCTGCTCGCACAACCGCACCCGTACGCCTTGCCGCGCGAGCTGGTGAGCGCACTCGGCGCCCGCGAGCCCGCCGCCCACCACGGTGACCAGAGCCACTTCAGCCCTCGTCGCCGACTGCCGGGCTCAGCTCGCCTTGCGCCGAGGCATCACCCTGCTCTTCCAGCCTGCGCTCGTAGCCGCAGCCCTCGGTCAAGCAGCGCAACACCGGGTCCCGCGGCGTTCCGGCGCGCACCAGGAACTTGGCCTTGCACTCGGGACACGCCTCCGGGACGGGCCGCTGCCAGATGCGGAAGTCACACTTGATGGCGGTGCTGTAATTGCTGCAGCCGTAGAACGAGCGCTTGCGCGCCTTGGTGCGGATCTCGATCACTTCACCACCGCACTTCGGGCACAGCACGCCCAGGGGCAAACTGCGGGTCGACTTGCACTTCGGGAACGTGGAGCACCCCAGGAACCAGCCGTTGCGACCCCAGCGCTTCATCATCGGCGAGCCGCACAGCTCGCACTTGTAGTCCGTGAGCTCGGCGCGGCGGCTGCCGCCCTCGGCCCCGTCCTCGCCTTCGCCCGGCAACGGGCGCGTGTACTTGCAGTCCGGATAGCCGTCGCAGCCGATGAACTGCCCGTTGCGACCCCAGCGCTTCTTGAGCGTCTTGCCGCATTCGGGGCACTGCTCGCCAATTGCTTCGGGCTCCGGCCACCACTTGCCCTTCTCTTCCAGGCTCGACGCGATCTTTCTCTGCAGCCGCTCGTGGAACGGCACCAAGATGTCCAGCCGCTTGCCGCGCGCCTCTGCGATCGCGTCGAGGTCCTCCTCGAGCTTGCGCGTGAAATCCAGATCCGCGAGGTCGAACTTGTCCGCCACCAAGCGCTCGGCTACCAGCTTGCCGAGCTGGCTCGGCACGAGCTTGTTGTTGACCTTCTTCACGTAGTCGCGAGCCTGCACCTTGCTCAGGATCTCGGCGTAGGTGCTGGGCCGGCCGATGCCCTCTTCCTCGAGCTTCTTCACGAGCGACGCTTCGTTGTAATAAGGCGGCGGCTCGGTCTGCTTCGCCGTGACCGTGACACCCACGCCGAGCAGACGCAGGGTCTCGCCCTCTTCGAGCGGAGGCAGGGTCTTGTCCTGCTCGTCGTCGGGACGCTCTTCTTCCTCACCCGCGAGCGCAGCCGCGTCGCCGGCGCCGTAGACGGCCCGCCAGCCCGCAATCTTGAGCACGCTGCCGCTCGTGCGCAGCCCGTAGCTGCGGACGTCGGCCTTGGCCTCGATCTCGACGCTGGTCTGGTCGTAGACCGCGGGCACCATCTGACAGGCCACGAACCGGTCCCAGATCATCTTGTACAGGCGGTAACGCTCGTCGGTCAGGTGCTGGCGGATCTTGTCCGGCGGGAGATCCATGCGCGTCGGGCGAACCGCCTCGTGCGCATCCTGCACGTTCTGCTTCTTGCTCTTGAACACGTTGGGCGCGTCAGGCAACGCCTTCTGCCCGTATGTGGCGGCCACGTACTCGCGGCACTCCTGCACCGCCTCGGTCGACAAGCGCAGGCTGTCCGTACGCATGTACGTGATCAGGCCGACTGTTTCTTCGCTCTCGCCTTTGCCGAGCGAAATGCCTTCGTACAATCCCTGCGCTACGCGCATCGCGCGCTTGGGGTTCATGCCCAGGCGGTTGCTCGCGTCCTGTTGCAGCTTGCTCGTGGTGTACGGCGCGGGCGCGCGGGCCCTGCGCTCGCGCTTGACCACCTTGCCGACTCGATAGCTCGCGATCTTCAGGTCTTGCTCGAAGCGCTTGGCATCGAGCTCGCTCGTGGCCGCCGGCCGCGACGCGACCTTCTCCAGCTTCTCTCCGCCGACCGAATCGAGCGTGGCTTGGAACGGCGGCGGCTTGTCGCCGCCGAGCTGGGTCTCGATCAACCAGTAGGGCCGCGGCACGAACGAGTCGATCTCGTGCTGCCGGTCGACCAGGATGCGCAGCGCCGGAGTCTGCACCCGTCCTGCCGAGAGCCCGAACGCGAGCTTGCGCCACAGCAGATTCGAGAGCGGGTAACCGCCGATGCGGTCGAGCACCCGGCGCGTGCGCTGCGCCTCGTAGAGATACGGATCCAAGTCGCGTGGATTCGCGATGCCTTCTTCCACGCCCTTCTTGGTGATCTCGTTGAACAGGACGCGTCGGACCTCCATCTCCGGTCGCACGGCCTTGATCTCTTCCAGCAGGTGCCAGGCGATGGCCTCGCCCTCGCGGTCGGGGTCGGGGGCGAGCAAGGCGCGCTCGGCACGCTTGGCCGCCTCGCGGATCGAGTGCAGCACCTCCGCCTTGCCCTTCTCCGCGATCACCTCGTACGTCTCTTTGAAGCCGTGCTCGATGTCGACGCCGCCGCGCTTGGGCAGGTCCTTGATGTGCCCCTTGGACGCCAGCACGGTGTAGCCGCGACCGAGGTATTTTTGGATCGTCTTGGCCTTCGCCGGCGACTCGACGATCAGCAACGTGCCGCGGATGCGCGGCGCCCGCGCCGCGGGCTCGGCCTGCTCTAGGGCCTGCTCCACGGCCTCGACGGTCGCCGCCACCGCTGCCTTGGCCCGCTTTGGGGCTGTCGCGGCCGAAGTCGCGCCGCGAGCCTTGGCGGCCTTCTTCTTGGCGGGCGGCTTCTGGGAGGGCTTGGTCATGTCCGGTTCGCGTCTCGGCTCAGGGCATAGGCGCCGGGGCTCCGCTCGACCACCTGACCCCGGAGCAACAGCTCGAGGAGCGCCTGCTGCACCTTCATGATGGACATGCCAAGGCCAGACGCCAACTTGTCGGGATGCTTCGGTCTCTTGCCGAGGGCGCGGAGCACAGCCTGAGCGTCATCGTCCAACCCATCGAATTCTAAAGGATTTCCTTCCTGCGAAGGCTGTCGGAACGGCGCGGTCGCCGCCGAGTGAGGGCGTACGGATAGGACATCTCGTACCGAAGTGCAAATGAGCGCTCCTGTCCGGAGCAGGCGAACGCAGCCTTCGCCGCGCACCTCCCATGGCGCGTAAGGTACTGCAAATACTGGCTTTTCTAGCCTCTTGGCGAGCGCCGCCGTAGACAGGGCGCCCGATCGGGCGGGCGCTTGCACGACCACGACGGCCTCGGCCAGGGCCGCGATCAGCCGGTTACGAGCCAGAAACGCGAAACCAACCGGCGGACTGCCGTCGTCATTCTCGGTGAGCAGGGCGCCGCGGTCGGCGATGCGCGCGAAGAGTGGCCCGTGGCTCGGCGGGTACGGCCGATCGAAACCGGTGGCCAAGACTGCAACCGTGGCGCCGCCGCCTTCGAGCGCCCCGCGGTGCGCGGCAGCGTCTACGCCCAAGGCACCGCCGGAGATCACCGTACGGCCCACGGCAGCCAGCGCGCGTCCGAGCTCGTGCGCGAAGTCGAGCGCATCGTCGCTGGCGTAACGCGTGCCCACCACCGCGACTGCGCCGACCAAGCTCGGAAGCTCCCCGGCGATCCGAAGCCGCGCTGGTGGATCGGGAAGGCGGGCCAAGCTTGCAGGCCAGCCCGGACTGGCTGGAGTCAGCGACGAAGGCGGCGAGCGCAGAAACGGCAGCGGTCGAGGCATCCCCCGTCATCGGCCGCGCTCGTGTGCGGGTTGTGGAGCGTCAACCTTCGGGCTTCGAGAAGAACACGGGCGGCTTGGTCTTGGGGTTCGGCGGCGCTTTGGGATCGAAGCGCCCGCGGGCGTCGTTCGCCGGCATCGGTGCGGCCGAGGGCGTGCCCGGGGGCGCGGGCGGCGACTGTTGCACCGTGGCTTCGAGCGCCGCCTCCGGCCCCGCATCGGGGCGCACCGGCATCGGCACGTCGATCAGCTTGTCGCCGCGCACCTGGACCGCGTGCCCATCGGGCATCACGTATGCGCCGAGCTTCTCGTCGTACTTCGGGATCGGGAAGTCGATCGCCTTCTTGACCTGACCGCGGATGCGTCCCTCGAGCACCTCGATCTTGAGCGGCTCGGCGAGCTCGAACACGTAGCCACCTTGCTTCAGCTCGAGCTCGTACTTCTCGTCCTCGTACTCGAGCGTCCTCTGGAAAGAGATCGTCTCCTGCCCGACACGGCGATGCGGTCTGTGCGAGAGCACGAACGACATGAGCCGCAGCGCGATGTGATTGTGGAGCCGATGACAGCCGTGGGAGTGCCGGCGCATGATGCTCATGTAGTCGACCGAGCCGTGGGTTCTGATGCCCTCGTCGTTGCCCACGTCGACGGCGCCACTGCCACGCTCGAGGTACGTGTGGTGGTACGCCGCGACCAGGCCGTACGCGGACGCATAGCTCGGACCGGTCTCGTGATAGTTGATCTCGTACGGCGGCTCGCCGGGCTTGCGGTTCCGGCGGCGCTTCAACAAATCCTTGGGCGGCGTGCTGTCCGGCGGCATCCACACCGGCGACGCCACGATCTGCGTCCAGACCCGCGGGCCGACAGGCGACTCCTTGTACTTCCACATCAAGGTGTCGTCGACCTGCTCGCTGCGCCAGCCGCCGATCGTCGTGCCGTAGCGCGCGAGCGGGATCTTCTGCCCGAGGTACTGCGTGAACACCGTCACCGTCGGCCGTCGCACGACGGGCTGATTCTTCTCTTTGCCCTGGTCGTCGTACGGAAAGTCGAACCACACGTCGCCGCGGTCGTAATCGAGCGTGAGCTGCATGTCGCCGTCGTAGTACTCAGGCAGCTGAGGGCCGCGGATGGCGACGAAGTGGTGCTCCGCGGCGGGCAACTTGCCGAGCGACTCGAGCCACGAAAGCGTGGCCTCGGGCGTCTGCAAGCCGAAAGCCTCGATCGCGCGTTGCTGAAGATCGGCGACCAAGTTCGGGATCTGGTGCGACTTGCCGTCGACGCCGGTGAACGTGCGCGGGCTACCATCGCGATCCTCGCCGATGCTGCCGTCCTCGAGCACCGAGGCCGCATGCACGATGCGCTCGGTCAGCACACGCAGCACTGCGTCGCGCTCGGCTTCCAGCGGCGTCTTGCGCAGCACTTCGAGCGTGTCCTTGCCGAGGTAGCCCCAGCTGAACACACGGTGACGACGCTCGAACTCCCCGAGCGCATCGCGGGTGCTCCAATCGAGCGCGCCGCGCACGAAGCGGCCCTTGCCCTTGAAGAAGCCTTCGCACTTGAGCCGCTTCTGCGTGGCATCGACCGCCGTGTACTCGGGCGCGAGCTTCCAGTACCGCTTG
>JBIOJD010000181.1:0-7609 GCA_044450485.1 Polyangiales bacterium
CAGCCAGTGGCCATGCAGTTTTCGGTGCTCAAGGCCACGAGCCTGCTCAGCCAGCACGTGCACACGGTGCAGAGCATCAACGTGCCGTTCGAGCTCGGCGGCTCGTTCTTCGTGACCGAAGGCTTCGGCTTCGATCTCGCGTTGGCGCTCACGCTGTGGCTACCGCAGCAAAGCTGTCTGCACGACAGCCAGAACACGCTGTGCACGAGCAGCGGGCTCAAGTCACAGACCAGCCTGTTCTTCGGCGGCGGTTTGATGTTCTTGCCGTAACGGAGCGTCAACCGCGCGCGTGGATGAGGCGGCGCTCTTCGCCGTCTTCGAACAGCACGGTGACCATGCGCTCGGGGCCGAGGACTTCCTGCACCTTGCCCACGCCGAACACCGGGTGCACGAACCAGTCGCCTGCGCCGTACACGCCGTTGCGGTCGTAGGGCAAGGCCCGCGCTCGAGCCGCGGAGAGCTCGCCGGAATCGAGCCGACGCCCCCGAGCGCGCGCGGTCCGTGCGGTGCCCGTGCTCGCCGAGCGCGCGGCGCGCGGCGCCTCGACCCGAGGCAGTGGTCGCACGGGCCCAGGCTCCTTGGCCAAGCGGGCCGTCGCGCGGCGCGCCTTCGCAACCTCGGCCACGCTGGGTGAGCACACCAGGACTTCCTCGATCGGCAGCGCCGAGCCGCGCTGCAGGCACGCCGTCCGATAAGCGTCTGCTCCGCGCACGACGGCCGCCAACCGATCGGCGACGTCGGTTGCGCCGGGCCCCGCCCCGAGCGGACCGAACGCGACGCGCAGGGACCCGTGCTCGCAAGCGAGCGCGAGCGCGGACTCGACCAGACGCTCGACGATCCCGGGCGACGGCGGTGGTGAGGAGTCACGCTGCGCGTGCGGCAGCCGACCCGCCACCCATATCAGATAGTCGCAGCGCAGCTTCCCTGGATGCAGGCGCAGCGCTTGACCGAGCGCGAGCGCACCGCCCGGCAATTGCGCCCGCTCCTTGTCCAGCACCCGCGGCAGCGTCTCGCCGTATGCATGGAGCAGCTCGCGATCCGGCCCCGGCGGCCGCCACAGGCCGAGGTCGGTCGTACCTTCGTGCACGATCGCGCTCGCGCGCTGCGAGGGCGGCAACTCGTACAACGCCGCACTCAGCAACACGACGTCCATCGCTCGATGATACACAAACCCGCGCACACCGATCGCAGGTTTCGCGTGCCTACTCCTCCCGCTGCTTGAGGGGGCGGGGGATGTTGTATTCCTGCAGGCGGTTGATCAGGGTTCTGCGCGAGATGCCGAGCTCTTTGGCAGCTCGGGTCTGGTTGCCTCCGCAGCGGGTGAGCGCGCTCAGGATGTGCTCGCGCTCGAGGTCCTTGACTTGCTGCCGCAGGCGGTCGCCCGGCGAGCTCGACTCGTCGTCGGGCATCGCGGGCGGCACGAGCGTGGCCTTGCCGATCACCGCCGCCCCGTGACCCAGCGGAGGCGCCGAGGACGGAGACGACAGCGGGGTGCTCACGGTCGCAGTCATCTTCTCCACCGGGAAGTGCTCGGTCTGAATCGCGCCGCTGCCCGCCAGCAGCACCGCGCGCTCGATCGCGTTGCGCAGCTCGCGAATGTTGCCCGGCCACGCGTACTGCAGCATCAGATCGAGCACCCCGGGCCCGATCACCGGCGGCGCGCTCCGGCCCAAGTGCTTGGCGATCTGCTCGATGAACTCGTTCGCGAGGTCCTCGATCTCTTCGACCCGCTCACGCAGCGGCGGGATCGAGAGCGTCACGCCGTTGAGACGGAAGAACAGATCCTGCCGAAAGCGGCCCTTGGAGATCTCTTCTTCGAGGTCGCGGTTGGTCGCGGCCACGAAGCGCACGTCGATCGGACGGGGCTTGACGCCGCCCACGCGCCAGACCTGTCGCTCCTCGAGCACACGCAGGAGCTTGACCTGCATCGTCATCGGCAGCTCGCCGATCTCGTCGAGGAAGACGGTACCGCCCTGGGCGGTCTCGAGCAGACCGGACTTCACTTGATGCGCGCCGGTGAATGCGCCGCGCTCGTGACCGAACAGCTCGCTCTCGAGCAGCGACTCGGAAAGGGCAGCGCAGTTGAGGCGCAAGAACGGCTTGTCGCGACGAGGCGAGAGCCGATGCAGCTCCTCGGCGAGGACCTCTTTGCCGACGCCCGTATCGCCGAGGATCAAAATGCTGATGTCACCGGGGGCGACGCGCTCTGCGAGCTCGTGAAGCCTGCGCATCGCCACCGAGCGCACGACGAGCTTGCCGCCGTCGCGCTCGGCGCTCTCACCGCGCAGCGCGGCGCCGGCCTTGGCCACGAGCCGGTCGGCGGTGCGGCCGTCGCGCGGGAACATCGCCATCGCGACCTTGACCGGCAACCCCACGTCCCCGAACGCGCCCTCGAGGCTCTGCACCACTTCGTCGGCCTGGTGCTCGGAACGATCGATCAGCAGCGCCTCGTAGTCGCCCGGACCGTAGATGCCGACCACGTCGTCGGCGCGCAACGTGTTGGCGATCACCTGCTGTAGGACAACCTCGGAGCGCGAGTTGTCCGAGAGCTTGAGCCGGAGCAGCGCGAACGACGTCGACGAACGCGCGGCTCGCGCGCACTCTTCCTCGAGCCGCGCCTCGAAGTAGCCGTGCGCCCAAATCCGCCACTCGCGCGTGAGCATCGACCGCCGCTGGAGGATGACGATGGCGCCCCCGAGCTCGATCGATTCGCCGGCAGGCAGCTCTACGCGCTGCCCAGCACGCAGCGCCGCGCCGTGCACGCGGGTGCCGTTGGCGCTACCCATGTCCTCGATCGTCACCTGCGAGCCGAGGTGGATGCGGGCATGCGTGCGCGACACCGAGGGGTCGATGATCTGGATGTCACACTCCCGGGCGCGGCCGAGCGTGACTTCACCGCTCGAAGGCAGCGCGTGAGTCGAGACCGCGCCGTTGACGATCACGATCAGCCCCTGCTCGAGCTGATCGGGGGTGACCGCGGGCGCGTTGCGGAGAGTCGAAGCGCGATCTCGGATTACGCGCGGCTCCTTGGACACGGCCACCCGTTAGCACAATTCGCCTGAATTGACACTGAGCCCGAAACCTTGCGAGCCGCACCACCGGGACCGGCCGCTCCGGGAAGACGACTGAAGTTCCACGAGCAACTGAGGGGTGAATGTCGGCTCCGCCGACAGAGGGGAGCGAAGCTCCCGCTCCGCGTGGGGTGGGGCCCCGCTGAATTCACTTCAGCGAGTCGGGGCGGCGCGTGCCGCCCCGACTCACCAGACGTGTGGTAGGGTGTTTCCGTACCAAGGTGAAAGGTACGGTCCGACGCGAGGGCGTGGGTCGAGGGTGAGACGTTGGAGCAGGCGCGCCGCACTGAGATTTTCCGGCAGCGGATCAGCGTGCCGTTCGAGTATCCGGTCTGCTTCACCCGGGCGGTGCTCGACCCGGGCAACCGATGCCTCGTCGACACCATCTGCAGCCAGGAGCCGGCTCGGAGGCACCGCTTGTTCTGCGTCCTCGACGACGGGCTCGCGCACGCGTGGCCGAGCCTGAGCGACGACCTCGCGCGCTACTGCGGCGCCCACTCGGAAAGCCTCCTGCTGCTGGAGCAGCCCCGGCTCGTCCCCGGCGGTGAGCAGGCCAAGCAGTCGCCCGAGCTGATCGCGATGCTACACGCGGACCTCAACCGGCTCGGAGTCGACCGCCAGTCGGTCGTGCTGGCGATCGGTGGCGGCGCCGTGCTCGACGCCGCGGGCTACGCGGCCGCCACGGCCCATCGCGGCGTGCGCTTGGTGCGCTTGCCGACCACGGTGCTCGCCCAGAACGACTCCGGCGTCGGCGTAAAGAATGGAATCAACGCCTTCGGCAAGAAGAACTTTCTGGGCGCATTCGCTCCACCCTTTGCGGTGATCTGCGACAGCGATTTCCTGCGCACACTTTCTCCACGCGACTTGCGCGCCGGCATGGCCGAGGCGGTGAAGGTCGGTCTGATCAGGGACGCGGCTTTCTTCGAGTGGCTCGAGCAGTGCTCGGGTGCGCTCTCGCGGTTCGCGCAGCCTGAGCTCGAGCAGCTCATCCGCCGCGCGGCCGAGATCCACTTGCGCCACATCGGCAGTGGCGGCGATCCATTCGAGTCTGGAAGCGCCCGCCCCCTCGACTTCGGACACTGGGCCGCGCACAAGCTCGAGGCGTTGACCGACCACGCGCTCCGCCACGGCGAGGCTGTCGCGATCGGCATGGCGCTCGACAGCCGCTACAGCGCGCAGGTCGGCCTGCTCTCCGAAGCAGCGCTCGAGCGGATTTGCGCGCTGCTCGAGGCGCTCGGCTTCGCGCTGTGGCACGACGCGCTCGGGCTGCTCGACGCGGACGAGAAGCCCGCGGTGCTCGCCGGGCTGCAAGAGTTCCGCGAGCACCTCGGCGGTGAGCTGACCGTGACTTTGCTGCAAGCCATCGGCCACGGGGTCGAGGTGCACGAGATCGATCCCGCGGCGGTGATCGGCTCGCTCGGCTGGCTGCGCAGCAGGCACGCTCGCCGCGGCGCGTGAGGGCTCGGCGGAGATGTTGCTCGACGCCTCCGTGCACCTCGGCTATTGCACCAACGTGCACCCGGGGGAGCAGCTCCTCGAGCTGCGCGAGAACCTCGAGCACTGGGTCGCGGCGGTGAAAGCGCGCGTCTGCCCGGACCGACCGTTCGGCATCGGCCTGTGGATCTCGGCCGCAGCCGCGCAGAGCTTACGAGAGCCGGGCGAGCTGCCGGCGCTGCGCGCGCTGCTCGACCGCCTCGGTCTGTACGTGTTCACGCTCAACGGCTTTCCGTACGGCGCGTTCCACGGCCAACCGGTCAAGACGCGCGTGTACGAGCCCGATTGGCGCCAGGCGAGCCGCCTCGAGCACAGCAACTTGCTCGCGGACCTGCTGGCCGAGCTGCTGCCCGACGGAGTCTCGGGCAGTGTGAGCACGTTGCCCGGCGCGTTCGCGGCGTCGATTCGAGCGCCCGCAGACGTGCAAGCCATGGCCGACAATCTCCTGCGGCACGTGGCGCACCTGCACGCGCTCTACGAGCGCACGGGCACGCGCATCGCGCTGGCGCTCGAGCCGGAGCCGTGCTGCTACCTCGAGACCACCGACCAAGCCGTCGCGTTCTTCGAGCGCGAGCTGCGCAGCGCGCGGGCCGCACGCATGCTCCGCGAGCTGTGCGGCAACGGCGAAGCGCTCGGCCGCCATCTCGGTCTGTGCCTCGATGCGTGCCACGCAGCCGTGGAGTTCGAAGAGCCCGCCGAGGTCGTCTCGAAGCTGCGCATGGCCGAAATCCCGCTGGTCAAGCTGCAGCTGAGCAGCGGCTTGCGGCTCGCGCAGGTGGATGCGACCACGAGCTCGGCGTTGCAGCCCTACCTCGATCCGATCTACTTGCATCAGGTGGTGGAGAAGCGCGATGGCGCGCTGACGCGCTACCTTGACCTCCCCGACGCCCTCGCGGCGCTGCACGCGCGCGGATCCTCGGCACCGGCGGAGTGGCGCGTACACTTTCACGTGCCGGTCTTTCTCGAGCACCTGGGCCGCTTCGGCAGCACGCAGGCGTTTCTGCGCGAGCTGCTCGCACTGCACCGGAGCTCGACGCTCTGCCCGCACCTCGAGGTCGAGACTTACACGTGGGATGTCCTGCCTGCCGAGCTGCGCGCGCAGGACTTGGCCGACGCGCTGGCGCGCGAGCTGCGCTTCTGCCTCACGCAGCTCGGGCATGGTCACGAGGCCCAAACGTGAAGCTCTCGACGGCGCTGCGCTTGGGACGCGTGTCGAACCTGCCCACCACCTGGACCAACGTCGCGGCAGGGCTGGCGCTCGCGGGTGGCGAACCGCCGCCCACGCTCGCGCTCGGCCTGTGCCTCGCGGCGAGCGCGCTCTATGTCGGCGGGATGTATTTGAACGACGCCTTCGATCGCGAGTACGACGCACGCGAGCGCCCCGAGCGTCCGATCCCCGCGGGCGAAGTCAGGGCGAGCACGGTCTTCGCGCTAGGCTTCGGGTTGCTCGGCGCCGGCGTCGGGATCGTCGCCGCGCTCGCGTTCGGCAGCGACCACGGCGCGGGCACCGCGCCCGTGCTGAGCGCGCTCGCGCTCGCATCCGTGATCGTATTCTACGATGCGTACCACAAGCAGAATCCGCTCAGTCCGGTGGTGATGGCAGTCAACCGCGCGCTCGTTTACGTCGTCGCCGCGCAGAGCATGCGGTCGGGGCTCGACGCGACGCTCGGCTGGGGATGCGCTTGCATTTTTTGCTATCTCGTCGGTCTCACCTACGCGGCCAAGCAGGAGAACCTGCGCGAGCCGCGGGGCTCTTGGCCGCTCCTGTTTCTCGCCGTGCCGTTCGGGTTCGTGCCAGCGTTCTCGAACGTGGCCGGCATCGCTTGCTACGCGCTGCTCGCGGTTTGGACGGGCTACAACCTGACGTTCCTGCTCGACCGCCGCCGCCGCGACGTCAAGCGCGCCGTCAGCCAGCTCATCGCCGGCATCTGCCTGCTCGACGCCATGGTCGTCGCCAGCCGAGGGCAAGCGCTCCTGGCGAGCGCCTGCGTCCTCGGTCTCGGCCTCACGCTGCTCGCACAGCGCCGCGTTCCAGGGACCTGATCGCTATTTCTTCTTCGGCGGGACGCACAGCGGGTAGGCGTGGCCCTTGCCGCCGTCTTCGTCCGTCGGCAGCACGACTGGGATCTC
Source organism: Polyangiales bacterium (assembly GCA_044450485.1). GTDB lineage: Bacteria > Myxococcota_A > Polyangia > Polyangiales > JAFGIB01 > CAVZVA01. Next base: position 6,696 of record JBIOJD010000181.1, read on the forward strand.
GCTGCCGATCGGGATCAGGCAGGCATCGGCCGCGAACGTGCCGCACACGCCGTAGTCGCTGCAGCAGCCCCACACCGGGCCAGTGACGTCGAGGTAGCTCGGGCACTCTCCGGTGATCGAGGGATCGTTCGGCGGTGTGGTGGAGACAGGCGGCTCGGGTTGGGTTGGACCCGTGGCTGGCGGTGGCGCGAAGCAAACGCCGACCCCGAAGGTGTCGACGCCGCAAGTACCGTCGGACAAGCAGCACGCGGCCGCACCGCCGTCGTCGACCTCGGGGCACTTGGTGAGATCGCAAGCCGGCTGCGACGTGCCGGCGTCGGCGGTCGACGCAGGATTGGCGAAGCAAAAGATGCCGTTGCCGAACGGATCGAAGCCGCACTCGGCGAACGGCGTGCAACACGCATCTCCGCTCGTGGGCTTCGGACAGTCTTTGAGCGTGCACACGGCTTCAGCCGAAGACGTCGAGCCCGGCAGCGGCACGCAGTTGAGCCCTAGGCCGGTCGGGTCCATGCCGCACTCGGCCTGCGGCGTGCAGCACGCGATGCCGGTGTCGGGCACGGGGCACTTGGAGAGCTTGCACACGCCGGGGGTCTGCTTGAACGTCGTCGCGTCGACCAGCGCTGCGGCATCCATGCCACCGTCATCATCGATCCGCCCCGAGCGGTACGAGTGATTGCCTTCGCCGCAAGCCCAGAGCGACAACAACACGCAAGGGATCAAGTATCGCATCACGCCGCAGTCTCCTTCGTGGAGGCCAATGTCCAGTCTGCGGAGCTGATCATGCGCGTTGTGAAACGGGCGCGTAAAGTTACCAACCTCCATACATGTAAGAGGCTGCGCGCAACTCAGCGCTGCAAACGCGTCACGCTCATGGAGTGAACGCCGGCCATGGCCTGGGCGCTGAGGGCCACTCC
>JBIOJD010000182.1:0-7499 GCA_044450485.1 Polyangiales bacterium
CTACGCCGAGCTGTTGCGGCGCGTGAAGAAGCCCTCTCGCTACGTGGGGGGTGAGCACGGCGAGATCCGCAAGGACTGGGAGGCGGCGAGCTGCCGCATCTGCCTCGCGTTTCCCGACGTGTACGAAGTCGGGATGAGCCATCTCGGCTTCAAGATCCTGTACTCGCTGCTCAACGCTCAACCGGACTTGCTGGCCGAGCGCGCGTACGCGCCCTGGCTCGACATGGAGGCGGAGCTGCGCGCACACGGAGAGCCGCTGCGCTCGCTCGAGAGCGTGAGGCCGCTGCGCGACTTCGACGTGGTCGGCTTCTCACTGCAGTTCGAGCTGACGTATACCAACATCCTGCAGATGCTCGAGCTCGGCGGCATTCCGCTGCGGAGCGAGGCACGCGGCGAGGACGACCCGCTGATCCTCGCGGGCGGTCCGAGCGGCACCCACCCCGAGCCGCTGTCCGCGTTCATCGACGCCTTCCTGATCGGCGATGGCGAAGAGCGCACGCCCCAGATCTTGCGCGCGTGGGCGGCGGGCAAGGCCGAAGGCTTGTCGCGCGCGCAGCGGCTCGAGAGCCTCGCCCGTCTCGGCGGTCTGTACGTGCCGGCGCTGTACGAGACCGAGCGCGATCCGGACACGTCCTTCATCTACGTCGCCCGGCCCAAGACCGAGGCGGCACCGCTGCCGGTCGTGCGTGCGTTCGTGCCGAACCTCGCGAGCTACCCATTTCCCAAGGACGGCCCGACCGCGAACACCGAGACCGTGTTCGATCGCGTCTCGGTCGAGATCGCACGGGGCTGCACCGAGGGATGCAGGTTCTGCCAGGCGGGGATGATCTACCGCCCGGTGCGCGAGCGCGATCCCGCCGAGGTCATCGACGTGGCGCTCTCGTCGGTGCGCGACGGTGGCTACGACGCGGCCTCGCTCACCAGCCTCTCGACCGCGGACTACAGCGCGATTTCGCCGCTCATTCATGCAGTGAGCGCAGGGCTCAAGCCGCTGCGCGCCAAGCTCGCGGTCTCGTCGCTGCGCGCGTACGGCCTGGCGGAAGACGTGCTCGACGAGCTCGCGGACAGCGGCGCCAAGGGTCTGACGTTCGCGCCCGAGGCGGGCAGCCAGCGCATGCGCGACGTGGTGAACAAGAACGTCACCGAAGAGCAGCTGATGGAGACCGCGCACCGTGTCTTCTCGCGCGGCTTCACCAAGATGAAGCTGTACTTCATGATCGGCTTGCCGACCGAACAAGACGAAGACGTGGCCGGCATCGTGCAGACCGGCAACCGCGCGATGGCGATCGGCAGACGGCTGCGCGGGCGCATGGCCAAGGTGACCGTCAGCGTCAGCACGCACGTGCCGAAGCCCCATACGCCCTTTCAATGGTGCGCGATGGACGACCGCGAGCAGGTGCAGCGCAAGCAGGCGCTGCTGCGCGCCGAGGCCAAGCGGACCTCCGTCGACTTGCGCGTCCACGATTCAGCGGGAAGTTTCATCGAAGGCGTGCTCGCGCGCGGCGACCGCAGCCTCTGCGACGTGGTCGAAGGCGCGTACCTGCGCGGCGCGCGCTTCGATTCGTGGGAGGAGAGCTGCAAGCTCGACGCGTGGCAAGCGGCGTTCGAGCATGCGGGCGTGGATCCGCAGCGCTTTCTCGGCACGATTCCGGTGACCGCGCACTTGCCGTGGGAGCACATCGACGTCGGGCTCGCGCCTGGCTTTCTCGCCCGCGAGTACAGGAAAGCGGTTCGCAACCGATTGAGCCCGCCCTGCGGCAAAGCCGTAGGCATGTTCATCCACCACACCAACGTGAGCGAGCACGAAGCCGACAAGCGCAAGCTGGTTTGCTACGACTGCGGCGTCGCCTGCGACATGACGGCGATGCGCAACGAACGCACGGAGCGGCTGTTGCAGCTCGGCGCAAAGGAGCCGCGGCTCCCGCTTGCAACCTTGGCCGAGGGCGAGGCGCCGCCCAAGCGCTTGCAGCGCGGCAAGCGGCCCGCAGGACGCCCTACGCAAGGCCCCGCGCTGCGCGTGCGGCTCAGCTACGAGAAGCTCGGACGCGCGGCCTACGGCTCGCATCTCGATCTGGTGCGGCTCTTACCTCGCTTGTTCCGGCGGCTGTCGCTCCCGCTCTACTACTCGCTCGGCTTCAACCAGAAGCCAGTGATGGTGTTCGGGCCAGCGCTCTCGCTCGGCATCTGCAGCCTGGCCGAGTACGTGGAGCTCAAGCTCGCGGTCGACGCGGTCGACGACGAGGCGCTGCCCGAGCTGCTCTCGGCGTCGTCGATCGACGGCGTGCGTTTCTTGGCTGCCAGAACGCTCGGCCCGAGCGACCCCAAGCTCAGCCGCGTGATCGACGAAGCGGTCTACGTCGCGGGCCTGCCGCGCGACGCGCTCGAGCTGCTCGGCGTGAGCGATGTCGATGGGCTCGCGGAGAAGCTGGCGCAGGGCGCGCAGGGCGATCTCGTGGTGCGGCGCGCCATCGACGGCATCGGCAAGCGCATCGACGTCGGGGAGTTCTTGGTGAGCGCCGTAGCGGGCCGCGGCGGTGACGTGCTCGCGCGCGCCGGGCTGCGCGGTGAGCTGATGCCCGTGGAGCTCCGCTTGCGCATCGGGGGCAACGGCACGGCCAAGGTGAGCGAAGCCTTGCAAGCGTTGCTCGGGCGTCCCGACCTGTCCGCCCGCTACGTGCGCATGGGCTTGATGTGCACCCACGCCGGAGCACGCGCCACGCCGATGGAGCTCGAAACCCTGCGCGCAGCGTTCTCGACGCCGAGCGCGCCGGAGGCCGCGTCTGCTGCCACCGAAGTCGCCGCGCAGAGCCCGTCATGAGCCGGCTCGACGTGGTCAAGAGCTTGCTGCGCAGCACCGTGCGCTCGGCCGCAACGGGGCTGCAGAGCTCTGCGGTAGGCGTCACGCTGCAACGGGCGTTGCGCGAAGCGGGCCTCAGCCGCATCACCGTAGGTGATGGCCGCCTCACCCAGGCCGTCGCGCGCATTCCAGGCGTGGTTGCCGCCACCGTCAGCACCGCGGCGAATCGCGTGCGCGTGGACGCGAGCTTCGACGACGGCAAACGCCTGGCGGTGTCGCTGCGACCGGCGACCGTGCACTTTGCAGCAGGCGGCGCCAAGGAGCTCGGCTTCGAGGTCGAGCAGGCCGAGACCTCGTTCGAGCCGCGCGTGCTCGAGATCGTCGGTGCGATCGCCGCCGAGATCGCGCGAGGCCTGTGGCGTGCCGCCCTCGCGCGCGCACCGCGCAGCGATCAGGGGGGCGTGGCGAGCCGTGACGGTGGCCGCGTGATCGTCGATCTACGAAGCGTCCCCGAGGTGCGGTGGGCCCTGCGCCAACGCCTGCCCGCCGCGATGATCGAAGCCCTCACCCTGCGCAGCCTCGAAAGCGAGCCCGGCCGCCTGCTGCTCCGCCTCTCTTTCGACCGACTGCTCGCGACGAGGTAGCGCCGAGCGCCCTCACTTCGCTGGCTTCATCGCCGACAGCACGTACTGGATCGCGTGCTCGCGCTCGGCGAGGAGGTTCTCGGCGCTGCGCTCGGGGAGGCCCATGGCGGTGAGCAGGCTCTCGGCGGTGTCGAAGCGGTACACGATCGCGCCGAAGCCGATCAGGATCAGCGAGTCCGCCGGGATGTCGCTCCGGACGAAGCCGTTGTTTTGGCCAAACTCGATCGCGGCCTTGAGCCGCGCGAGCACGGGCCCGGCGAGCGCGGAGAGCGCGCTCTGGATCACGTCGAACGAGACGAGCTCGCGGTTGCGAAATGCTTCTTCGATGATGCGCAGCAAGCCGCGGTTGTTGGCACAAAAGTCGAACAGCACGCCGACGAACGCTCGCACCGTCCCATCGAGCGTCTGGCGTGTGGCCAGCGCGTCTCGCCCGGCCTGCGACATGCGCTCGAGGCCACGATGGAGAACCTCTTGCAGCAGCCCGCGCTTGTCGCCGTAGTAGTGGTGCACGAGCGCGTGATGAACGCCGGCCTCCTGGGCGATGTCGCGCAAGCGCGCGCCGCCGAAGCCGCGCAGCGCGAACGCGCGCTCGGCCGCGTCGAGAATGCGGCGGCGGCTCTCCTCGGGATTCCGCCGGCGCACGGGACGCCGCACCTGCGTGGTCTCGGCTTCGTCTTCGCTCATGCCTTGGTCCGTGACCGTCAGCTCCGGCGCGCCTTCCCCGCTTCCGGGATGTAGCCGTGCGTCTCCAGGAACCGGAGCACCGTCGCCATGCTCTCGGCCGGCTGCTGTAGCTCGGTTTCTATCACCAATTCCGGGTGCTCGGGAGGCTCGTAGGGCGATCCCACGCCGGTCAGGTCGGCGATCTCGCCGGTTTGTGCCTTGCCGTACAACCCCTTGGGATCGCGCTGTCTGCAGGCCGCGAGCGACGCCTCGACGTGCACCTCGACGAAGTCGCCGGGTGGCATGTTCTGGCGGATGCGGTCGCGGTCCGCGCGGTAAGGAGAGACGAATGCGCACAACACCGCCACACCGGCGTCGACGAACAGCTTGGCCACCTCACCGATGCGCCGGACGTTCTCGCAGCGGTCCGCGGCCGAGAATCCGAGGTCGCTGCTCAGGCCGTGGCGCACGTTGTCTCCGTCGAGCACGTAGGTCGCGTGTCCTCGTCTGCACAGCTCGCGCTCGACCGCGTGGGCCAGCGTGCTCTTGCCCGAGCCGGACAAGCCGGTGAACCACAGCGCGACCCCGCGGTGGCCGTGCAGGGCCTCGCGCTCCGCGCGCGTCACTCCACCTGCTTCCCATTTGATGTGCTGCGATTTTGGGCTCGCCACGCCTCCACCATAGACGCTTGCGCCGAGGCTGGCCAGTGTGGCGCGTCAGCGCTTGCGCAGCTGATCGACCGCCGCGTTGTGATCCTCGAGCGAGTGGCTGAAGGTGTGCAACCCGCCGCCCTTGGCCACGAAATAGAAATACTCGTGGCGGGCGGGATCGAGCACGGCGCGTAGCGCACCGAGCCCAGGGTTGGCGATCGGCCCGGGCGGCAGCCCTTCCAGGCGATAGGTATTATACGGGTTGTCCGGGTCGCTCAGCATCGCGTGCGTGACCAGGTGGCCATCGAAGCTCGCGCACGAAGGCAGCAAAGGGGCGACCTCGCAGCCGTAGGCCACGGTCGGATCGGCTTGCAAACGACGCGGGCTGAAGCCCGGATCCCGAAGACGGTTCAGGAACACGCCTGCGATGATCGGCTGCTCGCTCTGCGCCGCGGCCTCCCTTTCCACGATCGACGCCAACGTGAGCAACTCGCGCTCCCCGTAGCCCAGCTCTTGGCGTAGCGCGTCCACGGACGCTTGGCGCTCGGCCAAGATCGGGGCGATGCGGCGGCGCGCATTGCGCACCAAGCGCCGCACCACCGTGGCGCTGTCGGTCTGCTCTCGCAGGACGTACGTGTCCGGAAACAGCAGCCCTTCGGCGCTCGGTCCCGCGATGCCGAGCTCGTGCAAGAGCGCGGCGTCTTCGGTGGCGGCCAAGAAGTCGGCACGCGAGCACACGCCCCAGCGATCCAAGCGCTGCGCGATGTCGTAGCGCGAGAAGCCCTCCGGAATGACGACGCGCAGCGGCGCCGTGCCGAGCCCGAGCGCGATCCTCCGGAGCAGATCGCGAGGGCTCATGGAGTCATCGAGCAGCACTTCGCCGGTACGCAGGCGCGTGCGGGCGCCGAGCAGGCGCGCGTACAGAGCGAACAGCCGCGGCTCGCGCAGCGCGCCTGCGTGCGAGAGGTCCGAGGCGGCGCGGTCGAGGCTCGTGCCGGGGGCAAGCTCGATCGAGACCACGCGGCCGTGACCCGGCCCAGGCTCGCTCGGGTAGCTCATCAGCAAGTAGCCGAGCGCTGCGAGCGACAGCAACGCGGCGAGAGTCAGCAGCGCGAGCGCAATGCGACCCAGCAGTCGCCAACGCCGCGCCCTGCTGCCCGAACCGCGCTGCCGCTTGCGCTCAGTCTTCGAACGTGTCCGTGCCATCGGTGTCGCGCGTGCGCTTGGCGTCGAGGTAGCTCTGCAGAATCAGTGCGGCGGCCACGCGGTCGACGTGTTGCTTGCGCGCACGTCCGCGCACGCCCGCGGACGACAACGCACGCTCCGCGGCGCGGCTGCTCAGGCGTTCGTCCCACAGCTCGACCTCCACGCCGCCGAGCTCAGCCACGCGCTCCGCGAGCCGCCGAGCCCGCCGAGCGGCGTCGCCCTCGGTGCCGTCGAGCCGCAAAGGCAACCCGACGACCACGCGCTCGGCTCCGAGCTGCTTGACCTGCTCGACCAGGGCGCGTGCCCCGCGCTCCACGTCGCCGCCTTTCAGGGTCGAGTGGGGCGACGCGATTAGCCCATCTTCGTCAGACAGCGCGAGCCCGATGCGCACAGAGCCAGGATCCACGCCGAGCACCCGCATGCGCCGTGCATACCACAGCCTGCAAACGAATATGATATCCTGCGGGAATTGCCGAACGCAGCCGCTGTTGAGCTCGAGGGGCCACGATGGCGACCGAAGACAAGCAAGTTCGCAAGCTCCGAGAGAAGCTCGAGGCCGCCTTGGCCAAGCGCAAGGACGACGATGCGCTCAAGCTGCTCGAACAGCTGATCGAGGCCGAGCCCAAGGCACCGCGCTGGCCGCACAAGCGCGGCGAGCTGTACGTCAAACGCAACCGCAAGACCGAAGCGATCGCCGACTACACGCTGGCCGCGAGCTTGTACGCCGACCAGGGTTTTCTGGCGCGCGCCGTGGCGATGGCCAAGACCATCATCGACCTCGACCCGAAGCGCATCGACGTGCTGGAGCGGCTCGACCCGGAGGCCGCCCGCAAGCTGCACCGGCAGCAGCGCCCCGACGGATCGTCGCTGCGGCCTGGCGCGATGCACGCAGCCATCGTGGAGAGCGATCCCCCGATGGCCGCGCACCCTGCCCTGCTGCCCGAGACCGGCGCGCCGGCACCGGTTCGAGCCCCTTCGCGGGTTCGCGATGCCGTCAAGCGCGTGACTTCGGAGGACCCCAAAGCGGCAAAGGCCAAGGCAGCGGCCAGCGCTCCACGGCGTGACGAGGTCCGCAAGCCGGCGCCTGCAGCCGATCTATCCTCGCCTGGGCTCGACGTGGCCGACGAGCTCACCATCGACCCCGACGCCAAGCCCAACGAGACGCGCTTCTCGAACGCACCCCCGGCACGCGTGATCCGTCCGAACATCAGCGATGTCGAGCTCGAGCCCCGCAAAGTCGCTCCCGTGCCCGGCTCGGCTCGGCCGGTCCCGCCGGACGCGCGCACGCTGTCCAAGCTGCCCCTGTTCCCGCTCTTCGCCGAGCTGCCCCAAGCCGCTCTGGTCGAGATGGTCAAGCGCGCCGACGTGATCGAGCTGCCGGATGGCACAGTGGTCGTGCGCAAAGGCGAGCCGGCCGATGCGCTCTACGGCATCGTCGAGGGCAGCGTGGAGGTCGTGGTCCCGGGCCAGACGACGAAGATGACGCTCGCCGAAGGCGACGTCTTCGGCGAAGCGTGCTTGCTCGCAGGCGAAAAGCGA
>JBIOJD010000183.1:0-7470 GCA_044450485.1 Polyangiales bacterium
CGGGCGGATCGCCGCGGAAGTCGAGCAAGCCGCGGCGCTCGACCCGGCGCTGCAACCGCTCGCAGAGCAGCTCGCCGCCGCCGGTGCACAGCTCGAGGACGTGGCGCGGGAGCTCGGTCGCTACGCGCGCGGTGTCTCGCTCGATCAGGAGCGCTTGCAACAGCTCGACGATCGGCTCGATGCGCTCGGCCGGCTCAAGCGCAAGCACGGCGGCAGCCTCGAGGCGGTGCTGCAACACCGGGAGCGTGCGGCCGCGGAGCTCGCCTCCCTCGACGCGAGCGAGGCACGCGCGGAAGCCCTCACGCGTGCGCTCGAGCAAGCGACCGAGCAGGCGACGTCCCTGGCGCGCAAGCTGTCGGCCGCGCGCAGCAAAGCCGCGGACAAGCTCGCGCGCGCCGTGAGCCGCGAGCTCGCGTCGCTGTCGATGGGCGACGCCAAGGTCGCGATCGAGGTGGCGCAACCACAAGGCGGCGAGGACGAGCTGTGCGTGGACGGTGCGCGCCTGGGTGCCACCGGCATCGATCGCGTGGAGTTTCTGATCGCGACCAACCGCGGCGAGGATCCGCAGCCGTTGCGCAAGATCGCCAGCGGCGGCGAGCTGTCGCGCGCCATGCTCGCGCTCAAGCGCGTGCTCGCGGGGCTCGGCCCGGTCGGGCTCTACGTGTTCGACGAGGTCGATGCCGGAGTGGGAGGCGCGGTGGCCGAGGTCATCGGGCGCAAGCTCACCGACGTGGCCGAGCACCATCAGGTCATCTGCATCACGCATCTTCCCCAGATCGCGGTGTTCGCCCGGGCCCACTACCACGTGAGCAAGCACGTCGAAGATGGCCGAACGCGCAGCGAGATCAGACGGCTCACCGAGAGCGAGCAGCGGGACGAGATCGCGCGCATGCTCGGAGGCATCAAGATCACCGACAAGACCCGAGCCGCCGCGCGTGAAATGCTGAAGAGCGCCGGACGCTAGCGAGCCCTTCCGGCGGTGACTCCGTGCTAGGATGGCGCGAGCGAGGCTCGGGGTGGTCAGCCCAACCATCAGCACCACGAAGGTCGCAGCCCGAGCGCTGGTGGCGGCGTCGTGGCTGGCGACTGTTGCTGCGTCAGGCTGCGCCAAGAAGGAAGCCGTACCTCCAGCGCCAGTCGGGAACGCCGACACCACCTGTGCCGACTCGAGCGGCACGGTCGACACCAAGCACGAGATGGAGCCCGATGTCACGTGCACGGGCCGCAAACGCGAGCTCGTGTGCCACGGGAACTGGGCAGCCCATTGCGCCCCGGACGACACCCTGGTCGCGCTCGACAACTGCCGCGCGCACGGAGAGGTGTGCGTTCCGCATGCGTGCACGAACGCAGCGAGCTGCAAGGGCTGCCGGGCCTGCACGCCGGACGTCGTGCGTTGCGGACAAGACGGTGCGCGCGAGCAGTGCCGCGCGGACGGCAGCGGCTTCGACCCGATCGACAGCTGCGATGAGAGCTCCGGCCTGCGCTGCGACGAGGGCTCGCCCATGTGCGTCGACCTGTGCGCCGCCGCAGAAGCCGAGCACTCGTACGTCGGCTGCGACTACTTCGCGGTGGCGACCAGCAACTCGCAGCTCGCGTTCGATGGCCAGGATGCGAGCGGTCTCTGTCAACCCTTCACCTTCGCGGTGGTGGTGGCCAATGCTCAGGCGGTGCCCGCCACGGTGACGGTCCAGAGCCCCGAAGGTCCGCCACAGACGGTCACGGTCGCGCCGTCACAGGCGACACGGATCGACTTGCCCTGCTCGCCGGAGCTCAAAGGCGACGTGATGAAGGACCGCTTCTCGGTGCAACTGAAGAACGCCGCCCACCACATCACCTCGAACGTGCCGATCATCGTGCACCAGTTCAATCCGATCGAGTTCAAGAGCACGGACGCGGATGGCAAGACGGTCTACAGCTACACCGCAGACGCGTCGCTGCTGATCCCCACGAGCAGCCTGACCGGCAACTACATGGTCGTGACCCAACCGACCTTGCTGCAGGAGCTCGTGCCCCGAGACACGACGCAGGAGACGGTGCAGCACTCGGGGCCGGGGTTCGTCGCGATCGTGGGTGTGGACGAGACCCCCACCGAGGTTCAGATCGCGAGCAGCGCATATACCCTGCCGAGCGAGGACGGCTCGCTGCCCGCGCTCTCGCCGGGCGATCAGCAGACCGTCACGCTCGCTCGTGGTGAAGTGCTGCAACTGCTCAGCGCGACGCCCGAGGACTGCGACGGCAAGCCGAGCGACAACGTGCCGGGCGGCGAGATCACCTACTGCAAGGTTCCCAAAGAGTACGACCTCACCGGCACACAGATCACCACGCAGGGCAAGGTCGCGGTGATCGCCGGTCACGACTGCGCGTTCCTGCCGTACAACCGCTGGGCCTGCGATCATCTCGAAGAGACCATGTTCCCGCTCGAATCGTGGGGCAAGGACGTCACGGTCAGCCTGAGCGAGACCGTCGCCTGCCAGGCGAAGTTGCCAAACATGGCACGCGTGCTGTCGAGCACGGACGGCAACATGATCTCGTTCACACCGTCGTCGGTGCACGCGCCCGTGCAGCTCGACAAGGGTCAGTTCGTCGAGCTCGAGTACTCGAAGGACTTCCGCGTGCGCGGAAGCGACGCGATTCTGGTCGCTCAGTTCTTGCTCGGTCAGGACTACAACGGCCGTGGCACCGCTGGCGCATACGCCAAGGGCGACCCATCGATGTCGCTCGCGATTCCCACGGAGCAATACCGCAGCCGCTATCCGTTCCTCACGCCCGAGACCTACACGGACAACTACGTGAACGTGATCGCGCGCCAGAACCAGTTGATCCTGCTGGACGGGCTCTTGGTGAACGGCTTCACGACGGTCGCGAGCACCCAGCTCACGACGGCGCGCGTACGCGTCGGCGGTGGCTCGCACTTGATCGAGTCCGCACAGCCGTTCGGCATCGTGCTCTATGGCTACGCGCCGTACACGAGCTACATGCTACCGGGCGGGCTCGATCTCAATCCGATCAACCACATCCTCTGATCGCCCTGTGATACGCTCTGCACCGGGAGCTCCGCATGGACAAGAACGAGCTGAAGGAAGCGTTCGAACAGCGCGGGATCCGGCGTGTGAAGATCGGCGGCTTCGATCTCGACGGCGTCTTGCGCGGCAAGTACGTCTCGACCGAGAAGTTCTGGTCGGCGCTCGACAAGGGCTTTGGCTTCTGCGACGTGATCTTCGGCTGGGACGTGGCCGACGTGCTCTACGACAACGCAGAGGTGACTGGCTGGCACACCGGCTATCCCGACACGCTCGCCAAGATCGATCCGTCCACGTTTCGCGTACTGCCCTCCGAGCCCGGTAGCGCGCACCTACTGTGTGACTTCTGGCAGGGCCCGACCACGCCCCACCCGGCGTGCCCGCGCAACCTGCTCAAGACCGTGACCGCCCGCGCGCGCGCCGCGGGCTTCGCGCCGCACCTGTCGGCGGAGTTCGAGTTCTGGATCTTCCGCGAGACGCCGCAGAGCATGCGCGCGAAGAAATTCTCCGACCTCGAGCCTCTCAGCCCGGGCATGTTCGGCTACTCGTGGGTACGAGAGGGCCAGAACGCAGACCTGATCGAGGACGTGCTCGAGCAGATGGCCGGCTACGACATCGACATCGAGGCGCTTCACACCGAGACCGGCCCCGGCGTGTACGAGGTCGCGATCCGCCATTCGGACCCACTGCGCGCCGCCGACATGGCCGCGCTGTTCAAGACCACGATGAAGATCCTGTGCGCGCGCCACGGCTGCAGCGTGACCTTCATGGCCAAATGGAATCCGAGCCTACCGGGCTCGAGCGGACACCTGCACCAGAGCTTGTGGGATGGTAACGACAAGCAAAACTTGTTCGCAGATCCCAAGGGCGAGCACGGCCTCAGCGCGCTCGGCCGCCACTATCTCGGCGGGCTGGTCACGCTGTCGCCCGATCTGACCGCGATCTTCTCGCCGACGATCAACAGCTACAGGCGCTACGTGCCGGGCATGTGGGCACCGCTCGGCGCTTCATGGGACGTCGAGAACCGCACCTGCTCGGTGCGCGTGATCAACGGACCGGGCGCGTCAGCGGCGCGGCTCGAGCTACGTCAGACCGCCGCCGACATCAACCCCTACCTCGCGATGGCCGCGGCGCTCGCGGCCGGCCTGCACGGCGTCGAGCGCGCGCTCGAGCCACCTCCGCCGAGCCGTGGAGACGCCAGCGCTCTGCCGGCCAATCTACGCTTTCCGAGCAGTCTCGGTGCGGCCACCGAGCTGCTCGCGAAGAGCCAGGCAGCACGACAGGTTCTACCGGAGGCGTTCATCGAGCACTACGTGCGCACGCGCGACTGGGAAGTGCGGCAGCACGCGCGCAGCGTGAGTCAGTGGGAGCTCGAGCGCTACTTCGAAGCGATCTGAACCATGAGAAGGTAGGTGCAGCAATGCGACATGGGACAGCGGGAGCGCAGCGACCCTCGCGGGAGGGTGGGGCCCCGACGGCTTTGCCGGCGGGGCGGGAGGGTCGCGTGACCCTCCCGGTGATCGAATGACCACGTGGAACTTCCCGACCCGCATCGTGTTCGGCGAGAACGCGGCAGCGCAAACGCCGCAAGAAGCGAAGCGTCTGGGAGGGACGCGCGCGCTGATCGTCACGGACCCCGGAGTCGCTGCGTCCGGCATCCCAGAACGCATCGCGGACGCGCTGCGCAAGGACGGCGTCGAAGCGCAGGTGTTCGACGGCGTGGCGGGCAATCCAACGGACGCACACGCGCTCGCCGCAACCGAGGCTTACCAGCGCGCGCACGCAAACCTCGTGGTCGCCGTGGGCGGCGGCAGCGCCATCGACATCGGCAAGCTCGTGCGCTTGTGCGCCACGCACGACGGACCGCTCGCGCAATACGACGACAGCAAGGGCGGTAGCGCGAAGATCGTGAAGCCCTTGCCTCCCATGCTCGCGCTGCCGACGACGGCGGGAACGGGCAGCGAAGTCGGACGCAGCGGCGTGTGCACGATGCGCGACACCGGCAAGAAGACGATCTTCTTCGCGCCGACCTTGATCCCGAGCGCGGCGATTCTCGATCCGCTGCTCAGCGTCGGCATGCCGCCGCTCATCACCGCCGCGACCGGCTTCGACGCGCTCACGCACTGTATCGAAGCGTATTGCACCGCGATGGACCACCCGATGGCCGAGGCGATCGCGCTCGAAGGCGTGAAGCTGTGCGACGCGTTCCTGCTGCGCGCGGTGCGCGACGGCAAGGATCTGCAAGCGCGCGGCGGCATGCTGAAGGCCGCGACCTTCGGAGCGGTGGCGTTCCAGAAGGGCCTCGGCGCGTGTCACTCGCTCGCACACCCGCTGTCGGCCGAGCACGGTACGCATCACGGACTGGCCAACGCGCTGTGCCTGCCCTCGGTGCTCGACTTCAATCGCTCGGTCGTGTCGGCCAAGCTCGCGCTGATCGCCCGCGCTCTGGGCGCTCGCGACGAGGACGACGAGACGCTGGCGTTCGAGTGCGCCGGAGCCGTGCGCGCGCTGCGTCACCAGGTCGGCCTTCCAGAAGGGCTCGGCGCAGCCGGGATACCCGAAAGTGCGCTACCGAAACTTGCGGACCTCGCGTTCGAGGATGTCTGCCACCAGGAAAATCCGCGCCCTTGCACGCGCGACGACCTCTTGCGCCTCTACCAAAGCAGTTTCTGATCGAGCTGCGCAACTGCGCGCGCACCGCGCGGTTGCTTGTGTCGGTCGTGGTCGCGTGCAAAAGTCCGGGCGCGGAGGTGGCGGTATGAGGTGGCGTTGCGCGCTCGGCGTGCTGTGCGGCGCGCTCTCGGCTTGTTCGAGCGGCGGCGCATCGCAAAGCGGCGGCGGCTCGATGGTGCTGGCGCCGGGAACGACGGCCGGAGTCGTCGCTACGCCGCCTACTGTGCCGGGTAGCGATCCCGGCGCGACGGCCCCCGCGGCGCCCGCAGCGCCGCCCAACGCTACGACGGGACCTGCGCAGCCCAACCCCGCACAGCCGAGCCCGGGCGTGGCCGGCGCCGCCGCGCCGGCGCCGAGCCCGATGGCCGCCGCACAAGACCCGAACACGGTCACGATCACCATGGATCCATTCACCGTGCCGGCAGGTGATGAGGTCTTCATGTGCCAAGACTTCGACAACCCGTTCGGCGGCATGGACGTGGCCGTGGGCCGCAGCCAATCGGACATGTCGCCCGGCTCCCATCACCTGCACGTGTTCTACGGCATCGGATCGCCAGCCGATCGCACGGTGCAGCCGTGCGCGAATCCGAACGAGTTCCGGCCCATGATCCACATCTCGACGCTGCCGCACCTGGTCTCGGAGTACCCCACAGGCACCGCCGCCAAGCTCAAGGGCACGATCGGCTTGCGCCTGCAGGTCCACTACCTCAACACCACGAGCGCGCCGCTTCAGGCCAGCGTGGTCGTGAAGCTGACCAAGGTGGACCCGACGAGCGTGCAGCGCTGGGTCGCGCAGATCCACTTCAATCGCATCTCGCTCTCGATCCCGCCCGGCATGAGCCAGCCGGTCACCACGAGCTGCGCGATTCCTTCGACCTTCGGCCCGATCGGTCTGCTCTCGGGCATCAGTCACATGCACAAGCGCGGCGTGCACTTCGTGGCCACGACCAGCACCGGTACGGCATTGCTCGACACGACGAACTGGGACGACCCACCACCCACGATCTACGACACGCCCGTGATGCTCAACCCCGGCGATTCGATCAGCTGGAGCTGCACCTACGACAACACCACGGGCGCGACCCTGACCTATGGCGACTCGGCCGAGAAGAACGAGATGTGCATCTACATCGCGCGCTTCTTCTCTTCGCCCAACGGTGACGACCTCGAGTGCGAGACACCTCTCCCGACCGACACCGCCATCTCGAAGTCGAACTGAGGTATCGGGAGGGTCACGCGACCCTCCCGCCCGCCGGGCAAAGCCCGTCGGGTCCCACCCTCCCGCGGGGGTCGCTTCGCTCCCGGGTCAGCGCTCGCTCATCCGCTTCGGAGGCCTGAGCGAGGTCTTCAGCATCACCACGGCGTAGGGGTTCCAGGTGGAGGCGTTCCAGATCAGGTCGAAACCGCCGTCGGTGTTCGGTCCACTGTAGGCGTCGATGATGTTCGCGCCGTAGAGCTGGCCCGCGTCCCACAGGATGAGGCCCGCGACGCAGCTCGGAGTCTTGTTGTTGTAGCGAGAAATGGTGGCGTCTGCGTGCGCACAGACCGCGTCGGACGTGTCCATGCAGCTCGCGTTGTAGAGGAAGCCGCCCGGGCCGTACGCGTCGCCCACGTGTGTGGGGCTGCCCGGCGACAGGTGCGGTTCCGGCGGGCTCCACGGACCCCAGGGGTGGTCCGCAAAGCGGATCATGATGGCCCCCGGCGCCGGCGCATAGCGCGAGCCAGCCGGGTCGAGCACGAGCAAGTCGGACAACCCTCCGCCGTACAGCATCACCCA
>JBIOJD010000184.1:0-7464 GCA_044450485.1 Polyangiales bacterium
GCGTTCAGCGCCGAGGACCAAGAGCGGATCGAGAACGCGCTGCTGCGTCGCAAGCGCCAAGAAGCGCTCAAAGCCTACGTGCACGGCCTCCGCGACGATGCGATGGCGAGCAAAGACATCTACGTCGACACCGCATTCCTCAGCTCCGACAAGCCCATGGCCCCCACCGAGCCCGAGCCCGACGAAGGTTGAGGGGTTACAGAAAGAAGGAGGCGCCGAGCAGCAATGACGGCGTACCCAGGCGCAGGGTCAGCGCGAAGCTCTTGGCGAGGTGGAAGCGTACGCCGAGCCAAAGCACGAGATCGACGCCGGTGTCGCTACCGCTGCACGCGTAGCCGTTGGGGCAAGCCACGTTCGTGTCCCACGTCCAGTGGTGGATGCCGAGGCCGACCTCGGGAAACGCGCTGATCAGCTTGCTGAAGTAGAAGTTCCACTGCACGGCGATCGGCAACCAGAAATCGTTGCCGTTGCAGTCGCCGCGCGGCAAGCCAGCACGCACCGGCCCGTTGTAGCCGTAGTAGTAGTAACACTGGTTGCCGAAGTGGGCCCAATCGAGCCCGAACGTCAGCGCAAACGAGTTGTTGATGGTCTCGACCGGGCCATCTTCGATCACCGGGATCGATGCGCGTAGCCCTACACCGATTCCGTCGCCGGCAGCAGACCATTGGTCAGCCCACTGGACGACCAGGTGCGGCTCGAGCTCGGCGGTGTAGTGGTCGTGGCCGCGAGGTTGATCGATGCGGTTCTGGGCGCTTGCTCCGGCTGCCAGAGCGAGCGTTCCACAAAGCGCGAGCGCGAAGCGTGCAATGCATGATGAGGTCATGGTCGCCATCCCGGCGGCGAGCATAGAATGGAGCCCGGGGTCCGGGATACGGAACCGACGCCGCCCGCGGTGGTTACCCCCCAAACAGGTGGTCGAGCACGAGCTGTTTGAGCTCGGTGGCCTCGATCGGCCCTGCAGGCAGCAGGCTTGGCTCGCTGCTGATGCAAAGCGGGCCCTGATCGGGCGAGTCAGTCAGCCGGCCGTGGCTGCCTCGAACCAGATCCGCGTCCAGCGGGATCACGTCCATCAGCATGCGGAAGCCGAGCGTCTTCTTGAGCACCTTCCAACCGATGTGCAGCGCGGGCAGCCGCAGCGCCGGATCCACGAACAGCTCGACCGGGTCGTAGCCGGGCTTTCGATGGATCTCCACCGTGCGCGCGAAGTCGGGCGCACGCGCATCGTCGAGCCAGTAGTAGTAGCTGAACCAGCGATCCGCCGCGCTCAGCAGGCAGAGCTCGCCCGAGCGCGCATGGTCGAGGCCGCAGCGGCGCTTGCCCTCTTGGTCGAGCACCCGCTCCACCCCGTCGAGCTTCGACAGCAGCGCGCCAACCTCCGCCACGCGCGCGGGGTTGCGCACGTAGACGTGCGCGATCTGGTGATCGGCGACCGCGAACGCCTCGGACGCGCCCGCATCGAGCAGCTCGAGCCCGCGTTCTTCGCGCACCCGCAGCAATCCCGCCTGACGCAGCGCGCGGTTCACGTGCACAGGCCCGCGCACCGGGGTGATGCCGTACTCCGAGCACACGATCACGCGCGTCCCGTCGCGACGGACGTGCTCGATCAGCTCTCCTGCAACCTCGTCGACATCGCGTAGATGCTGCGCGACGTCCGGGTGCTTCGGCCCGAGCTTCTGCAGACAATAGTCGAGGTGCGGCAGGTACACGAGGCTCAGCGTCGGCCGCCGAGCGTCGTAGACGTGGCGCGCGCACTGCGCGATCCAGCGCGTGCTCGTGATGTTCGCGTTCGGCCCCCAGAAATTGAAGAGCGGAAACTGTCCGAAGCGTTGCTGCAGCTCGTCGCGCAGCTCGGGCGGCTCGCTGTAGACGTCGGGCAGCTTGCGGCCGTCCGCCAGGTACATCGGCCGCGGCGTGACCGCGAAGTCCGCGCTCGAGTACATGTTGTACCAGAAGAACAACTTGGCGCAGGTGAAGCTCGGGTCTCTGTGCTTGGCAGAGTCCCAGATCTTCTCGCCGCCCACGAGGTGATTCGACTGCCGCCACAGCCAGATCTCGGCGAGGTCGCGGAAGTACCAACCGTTGCCAACGATCCCGTGCTCGCGCGGCAGCGTGCCGGTCGTGAACGTCGCCTGCACGCTGCAGGTCACCGCCGGTGTCACGGTGCGCAGCGGCCGCATTCCGCCTTCGGCTGCGAGCTTGCGCAGATGCGGCGTGTGCTCGCCGAGCAGCTCGGGCGTGAGCCCGACGACGTCGAGAACGAGCGTGCGGTGCATGCCTCTTGCCCCGCTCAGCGCCGGACCACGGGCGCTTGTCCGCGCAGCACCGAGTTACCCTGGAACAAGTCGCGCTGATCGACCGCGAGCAGGTCGCTCTGCTCGCTCAAATCGAGACGCCCGCTCTGGCCGAAGAACGCGATCGGATTGCGCCAGACGATCTGCTCGATCGCATCTTCCGCGATGCCGCGGCCGCGCATCACCTCGACGGTCTTCGGAACCTTGAGCGGATCCGAAACGCCCCAGTCGGCGGCGCTGTTGATCACGATCCGTTCGGGACCGTACTTCTCCACCAGCGCGGCCATGCGCCCTTCGTCCATCTTGGTGTGCGGGTAGATCGAGTGGCCGGCGTAGCACTCGGTCGCGAGCACCAGCGGCAGGGTTTCTTCGTTATTGTGGTCGATCAGTACCTTACCCTCGGGAAAGCGGGCTTCGCGGATCAGCGCGATCGTGCGCTCGGTGCCGCGCTTCTTGTCGCGATGGGGCGTGTGCACGAGCACCGGAAGCTCGAACTCAGCCGCCAGCTCGAGGTGCCGAAAAAAGCAGCTCTCTTCCGCAGGCGTCATGTCGTCGAAGCCGATCTCCCCGACAGCCACCACGCCGTCCTTCTCGAGGTAGCGCGGCAACAGCTCCATCACGCCGGCCGCGAGGTCCGGGTTGTTGGCCTCCTTGGGATTGAGCGCCATGGTGCAGAAATGACGGATCCCGAACTGGCTGGCGCGAAAACGCTCCCAACCCGTGAGCGACAGAAAATAGTCCTCGAACGAGCCCACGTGGGTGCGCGGTTGGCCGAGCCAGAACGCGGGCTCGATCACCGCCACGATGCCGGCAGCCGCCATGGCCTCGTAGTCGTCGGTGGTGCGCGAGGTCATGTGGATGTGTGGGTCGAACATCTTCATGGCGGCGGGCCCTCCGTAGCACGAATCGACACGACGTCCGCAGGCACCTGGCGTCCCGCAGCGCGCCGCTCGGCCTCGTAGTCGGCCGCGCTCGCGCGCAACGCGGGATTGCAGCGGCCGCGCCAACCGTGAACGCGGTCGAGCGCGAGCCCCTGGAACAGCGTCTTCATCACGAGCTGGTTGAAGCTCGGGTCTGGAAAGTGGCGCGCGGGAAACGGGTTCTCGCACGCGATCGAGGCGAACACATCGAGCACGTGCGTCCTGCACGCCTCGACCGCAAGCGCCACGAAGCGCTCGGGCACAGGCAGCAACGGCAATGCGCGCAGCAGCGCGATGCGCTCGGCGTTGTCGCCTTTGCGAAACAGCTCGGTCAAGAGCGCCACATGCTCGCCCGGCTCGCTCGTGGCGAGCCCCTGACAAAGCAGCGCAGCGCGAGCGAGATCGCCGAGCGAGAACACCTCGGGCACTTCGACGCCGATCGCGAGCAGCCCCGCACGCTCGGCGGCCGTCAGCACCGGCTGCGGCGCCGCGAGCCTACGCCCGGCGCCCGCGTAGCGACCGAAGAACGCGGCGCGCTGCAGCGGTCCTCCCGCGGGCACGCCGCCGAGCAGCCACTCCCACACCTCAGGCTTCGCACGCGCCTCTACCACCGCAAGCAGCGCGCGCGCTCGGTCGGTCTCTTGGGCCGCGCTCATGCGGCCTTACTAGCATGAAACTACAACTTCCAGAGCGGCTGGCCGGGCTTCGGCTGGGGGCGGCCGAGGGCGTAGCCCTGAGCGTAGTGGCAACCGCAATCGCGGGCAGCGCGGACCTCGTCCCAGTTCTCGAGACCTTCGGCGACCACGCGCGCCCCGAGATCCACGCACATGCGAACCACCGCTTGCACGAGCAAGCGCTGCCGGCGGTTCTGATCGAGGTGCGTGACCAGGTGACGGTCGAGCTTCACGATCGCGGGCTCGAGATCCGCGATGCGCTTGAGGTTGGAGTAGCCCGCGCCGAGATCATCGACCACCACGTGCACGCCGCCGCGCTCGCGCATCTCGCGCAGCATCGTCGCACACAGGTCGTAGTGCGAGAACGGCACGGACTCGGTGACCTCGACGTAGACGTCGTCGTCGTGCGCGTACATCGGATCGTCCAGCTGAATCACGAACCGGTCACCGAGCTCGGCCGGGTGCACGTTGAGAAACAACGGCACGCCGCGACAGCCCTTGGACCCGATCGCACGCATCGTGCGCCCGAGCAGCCCGCAGAAGCGCTCGGCGGCTGCGCGCTTGAACAGAATCTCGGGATTGGTCAGGCCCGGAACTTGGCAGCGCGCGAGCACCTCGTAGGCGAACGGCTTGCCGTCGCGCAGGTCGACGATCGGCTGGTACACGCAGCTCAACTCGCTGACTGGGACACAGCCAACCATCGCCGCGCTGCCTTCCATCTCTTCGAGCTCCGCCGTCCACTCAGTCACGACCGGGGGCGCATCCGAAGGGCCGCCGCGAACCGAGAAGCCGCTGGTTCTGGGAGACCAGACCCCCTCGACTGCAAAGTTTGGTTTTGACTTCATCGGAAAATAGCAGCGCTGTTTGAACTATAGCTTCGAGACACCACGGAGTAAACGCGCCCCCTACAAGATACGGGTATCACGGCCTTCACAGGGCTGGCTATGAGCCGGTTCACACCGAAGAAAGAGATGTGCTTTCGGCGAGTTGCAAGCTTCGCGAGCGCAGGATCAAGGCCTCTTTCGCCCGTCCCGGAAAGGCGAGAAAAAGCGTGACAAACGACCGGCTCACGGCGACTTGGGCGATCCGCCAGCGGCTCGCAGGGCAATCGGACCCTGCCCTTCGTCGGGAGGCGCTTTGGGCTGGCAGCGCGCCGCGGTCTGCGCACGGAGCTCGCTCTGCCAGGCCGCGTAGGTCTCGTCCGAGGGCGGAGAGACCCACGGCTCGAGGCTCGGGGTCACGAGGTAGAGCTCCTCGCCGCGCTCGAGCAGCTCGCAGTTGCGCGTGGCGATCGAGTCGGCGATGCGCTCGAAGGCCGAAACGCTCCAGTCGTGGCTGTCGTGCAAGAGCACGACCCCGCCCCGCGCCCCGTCCTTGCGCTGGTTGCGCAACAGCACGCGCCAGAAGATCTTGCGAAGCTGCTCGGGGTCGTGGGCCACCCAGTCCGCGAGCCCCACGTTCCACATCACCGTGAGGTAGCGACCGTCCGCGAGCATCCGGTCGAGCGCGTGGTTGCGTGAGCCGTAGGGTGGCCGGAACAGGTACGTGCGCGTGCCAAACGCCCGGCGAAACATGGCCTCGCTGCTGTCCAGCTCGCTGCGCACTTCGTTCGGCGGTAGCCGCGACATCCGCACGTGATCGAAACCGTGAGCGCCGACCTCGTGCCCGCGGCGCGCGACCTCGCGCGCGAGATCGAGGGCCCGAGCGTTGCGACGTTCGCGGCTGGCGAAGCGGCTGGTCGAGAAGAAGAACGTGGCCTTGATGCCGGCGCGATCGAGCGCATCGAGCAAGCGCGGCGTGTTCTGCGCGTCCGGCCCGTCGTCGAAGGTGAAGTGCAACATGCGGCGCTGGGTGGAGCCCGTGAGCAAGGCTGGGCCCGGGAGATCGGCTCCGAGCTGCGCATCGCTGAGAGGCGCATCTTGCTCGCGCAGGATCGAGGGCAGCAGGCACGCGCGGGCTCGGCCGCCGAGCAGCGGTGCGAGCCCGAGCAAACATGCGAGCATCGCAGCGACGCGCCAGCGGCTGCGCAGAACGCCGAGTCGGCTCATGGCCACAGCTTAGCCCAGCCGAAGGAGCGATCGCGAGAAAGGCTGCACGATCGAGCCTGCCAGCCTGCGCCGCCGTCCCGCGGGCCTCAAGCGAAGTCGGCGGGCGCCACAGGACGCGCAGCCGAGCTGCGGCCTCGCCCGGACTTGGCGGGTGCCACAGGGGCCGGCCGCGCTCGCAGCGCCGCCAACCGGACGGCCGAGACCGGAAGGCGGGAGCCCGCGTCTCGCGCGACGTCAGAATCGCCTCGCGGCGGCAGGTAGCGCTTGCGCAGCAGCGTATGGATGCGCTTGTGGTGCACGGCCAGGTACGCCAGAAAGTCGTCGGCGGTGTAGAACGTGGTGCCCACCTCTTCGGCGTTCACCTCGCAGCTCACGGACTCGAATTCACGGCACAACGGCGGGCGGTGCTCGTAGATTCCGCACCGGTTGTCGTCTTGCAGGTGGCCGCAGCGCGTCTCGAACTGGACCATGAAGTCCCCGTCCTCGACGTAGACGCTGACGCCGGGGTGATAGAGGTACCAGAGGATCTCTCCGGCGGCTCGCAGCGTGGTCGGTTCGTCGATTGCGATCGCGATGTAGCTGCAACACAGCGCGCAGCTCAGGCAGGGAACCTGGGCGCGCTCGCTCTGCACCACAGGAAGGCTTCGTGCGGACCGTTTGCGCTGCTTCGACATGGCGCAGTTGTAATCAACGCGGCTCGATGCGCAAGAGCTCTCGAGCGCTTTGCTGCACGCGCCCGAGATCGATCTCGATGCCGAAGTTGAGCAACGTCGTCAGGCCGAGCGCAGCGGCGACCAGCCAAGCGGCCAGCAGATCGGGCTCCACCTGCGTCTTGACCGTACCAGCGACTTGGCCGTTGCGCGCTGCCGCCGCGAGCCGCTCGAGGGCGTGCTGGAGCAGCACCTTGAAGCGGGCGCGCATCTTGTCGGCGCGCTGCACGCCTCGCGTCATCAAGTGCATGAGCAAACGCTGCTGACCCATCAGCGGCACCTTGCCTTGCGACGCGGCGCTCAGAAAGCGAACGATGGTGTCGCTGAGATCGTGCTCGCTCTGGCTCGCGGCCACGACAGAATCCACGAAGTCGACGAGCGCGCGATCGATCACCGCCGCCAGAAAATCGTCGCGGTTGCGGAAGTGCACGTAGAACGCGCCGCGCGTGAACCCGGCGCGCGCGCAGATGGCGTCGAGGCTCGGCAAGTCGACGCCCTCCTCGGAGAACAGGCTCATACCTGCGCGGAGCAGCGCTTCGCGCGTCTCCTGCTTCGTGACCTGTCTCGACTTTGGGTTGGCCTCGCTCACCTAGCGCGCTCATAGCCGGCAAGCCGCCTGGCGTGCAAGTGGTGGAGGCTCAGATTGCCCCGCGGCGTAGGCGGCGGGCGACGCTGCGTGCAGCGAAGTAGCCGCACATGCCGTGAACACCGCCGCCCGGCGGGGTCGCCGCCGAGCACAAGTACAGGCGCGGGTTCGGCGTGCTGTAAGGGTCGAGTCGTGCGATGGGCCGAGTGAAGAGCTGCGTCGCGTCCGCGGCACC
>JBIOJD010000185.1:0-7427 GCA_044450485.1 Polyangiales bacterium
CGCAGCACCGCGCGCTCGATGTCCTCGGAGTAGTCGAGCGTCTCGATGTCGTAGTGGCGCAGCGCGGCCTGCAGCATGTCGAGGAAGTCTTGGGCGATGCCGGCGCCTTTGCTGTGCATGCGCCGCAGGTACACACGCAAGCGTGCATTGTTGGACGGCCCGAGCGTGCCACCCTCCTCCACCCTGCGCGCGTGCGAGAACACCTGGTCCACGTCCGCGAACGCGAGCAGGCCGTAGCGCACCCCGGTGAGCTCGGTGCGGAACGCCTCGGACAGCCCACCCGGCAGCTCCGCTTCGAGCAGCTCGAGGATCTTCTCGAACCGTGGCTGAAACACGTCCCAACCGAGCATCATGCGCTCGATCTCGGCATTGACTGCCGAGAGCGCGCGCAGCCTGGCGTCCACAGGGGCACGCTCGGCTGCGAGCAAGTCGGGTGACCCGAGCCCGCCGTCTTCGGCACGCGTGAAGAGCGGCGCGAGCGGCTCGTCTTCCTCTGGAACGCGCAGGCGCTCGCCATCGCCGGCCTGGCTGTCCTCGCGCGAGGGATCGATCACCAGCAGCACTTCACCGGCGGTCACCTGCTGGCCGCGGGTCACACGCAGCTCGGTCACCACGCCCGAGACCGGCGCGGCAAAAGCGATTTCCATCTTCATGGCCTCGAGCAGACCGAGGTGTTGGCCCGTCTCCACGCGCTGACCGACGGCGACGTCGACCGAGACCACCATCGAAGGCGCGCCTGCGCGCACCTGGCCTGCGGTCTGCCGTCCAAAGCGATGCACGCAGCCTTCGAGCTCGAGCCTGATCGACGCCTCGGTGATGTCGTAGGTCGCGCGGTGATAGCGCCCACCGATCACCAACCGCGCGGTGTTCGGGCCCACCTCACCGAAACGCGCGCTCACCACACGCTCATCGAGATGCACGCGGTAGCGCCAAGAGCCGACGGAGAACACGCCCAAGCGATACGACTCGCCGCGATACTCGAGATCGAGCTCGCGACCTTCGAGCGCCGGGACCTTGTCGGGCGTGATGGTGCTGGTGTCTGCGAAGAAATTGCGGCGCTCGGCCTGCCACTGCGCGCGGTACGCCAGCACGGACGCGAGCACCAGCGCCTCGGCGGCGTGCTCGGCAGGCCCGCGCCGCGCCGTGTTCCAGCGGTCGAGCCACAGCGTATCGACCCCGCCCCGCCGGTAGTCATCGCTGTTCAGCACTTCGAGCAGGTAGCCCTTGTTGGTCGCACCGCCTTGAATCACCAGGTCGAAGTCCCGCAGCGCCGCGCTCAGGCGTGAGCGCGCCTGCTCGCGCGTCGAGCCACGCGCCATGACTTTCGCGATGAGCGAGTCGAACGCGGGCGGCACCGTGCTGCCGGCCACCACGCCGGTGTCCACCCGCAAATGCGGCCCGAACGCGGGATCGAAACGAGCGATGCGACCGGGCGCGGGCAAGAATCCCGCATCCGGGTCCTCGGCGCACACGCGCGCTTCGATGCACGCGCCTTGCTCCTGCAGCGTGAGGCCCGCGAGGCGCTCGCCGCGCGCCACCCTGATCTGGAGCTCGACCAGATCCAGACCGGTGATCTCCTCGGTGATGCCGTGCTCCACCTGCAAGCGCGGGTTCATCTCCATGAAGTAGTGCCCGCCACTCTCCTCGACCAAGAACTCGACGGTGCCGACGCCCGCGTAGCGAACCTCGCGCGCCAGCCGCTCGGCCGCGGCTTGAATTGACGCGATCAGCTCGGGCTTCAAGCCGATCGGCGGCGCTTCTTCGATGACCTTCTGATGGCGCCGCTGCACGGAGCAGTCGCGACAACCGAGCGCACGCACGAAGCCGTGCTGGTCCGCGAGGATTTGAACCTCCACGTGGCGTCCTCCGCGCACCATGCGCTCGAGGAACAGGCGCCCGTCCCCGAAGGCGCCGAGCGCCTCGGAAGCCGCAGACTGAAATTGCGCAGGCAAGCGCGCGAGATCCTCGATGATGCGGATTCCGCGCCCACCACCGCCGGCGGAAGCCTTGAGCACCAGCGGCAAACCGAGTCGTTCCGCGCAAAGCACGGCGTCGTCGGCGTCCGCGAGCGCGCTGCCGCTCCAGACCGTGACCGCGATGCCGAGCCGCTCGGCCAGCTGCTTGCTCGCGATCTTGTCGCCGAGACGGCGCATCGTGTCGCCCGTGGGTCCGAGAAAGCGGATGCCCCGCGCTTGCAGGCCGTCCACGAACTCCGGCGACTCGGCCACGAAGCCCCAGCCGGGCCACACCGCATCGGCCTGCACTTGCGCGAGCGTCTCGTAGAGCAGCCCGTGATCGAGATAGCTGGCGACCGGCGTCGCGCGCACGGCCAGCGGCACCGCCATGTCGGCATGGCGCACGTAGGGAGCCCCGCGGTCGGCGTCGGTGTAGAGCGCGATGACCTGCATGTCGCCGCCCTCGAGCGCGCGCAGAGCCTTGACGGCGCGGATGCAGCGCATGGCGGCCTCGCCGCGGTTGACGACGACCAGACGCCGAATCGGTTGGAATGCGCTCACGCGGTTCCTCGGTGCCACAAGGTACCTGCCGAGCAACCACGGCGGCGCCTTGGGCCGGCCATTGTAACGTGAAGCCCGCAGCCTGCCACTGCGATAATTCGCCAAAGCTCCCGCGGGGTTACGGAGGCGCGCCGATTTGCCGGCTCAGCGCTTGATACCGAGCACGAGCCCGTCCGGGGTCGGAATGCACACGCTGTCGAAGCGCTCCGCGGTCAGCTCGTGAAAGCGCCGCATCGCGGCTGCGCTGGGGTCGTCCGCCAGGAGCTGACCGAAGTAGTAGCTGTTGTCTGCGAGCAGCACCCCCCCGGGGCGAAGGTGCTCGGCGGCCCAGGCCGCATAGACCGGATAGCCGGCTTTGTCCGCGTCGAGGAACACGGCATCGAACGGCGCGAGCGCGGACAGCTCGGAGAGCACCGCGGCGCCCTCCCCCACTCGGACCTCGACCTTGTGCGAGAGCCCAGCGGCCGCGAGATTGTCGCGCGCGACCTGGGCGTGCTTGGGGTCGAGCTCCAAGCTGTAGAGCTTGCCTCCCTCGGGTAGCGCGCGGGCCATGCGCAGCGCGGAGTAGCCTGCCAGCGTACCGACCTCGACCACTTTGCGCGCCGAGGCGAGCCGCAGGATCAGCCCGAGCAGCTTGCCCTCCGAGGGCGCGACCTGAATAGCAGGCATACCGTGCACGGCGGGCGCATCGAACGCGCGGGTGAGCGCTGCGTCGTGCGGTGCATGAACACGCTCGACGAACTCGAGAATCGCCTCGTTTGCATAGCGCGCGCCCGCGCGGGATGTGGTGTCAGCCATGCGGTCTTGGTAGCGCAAAACCACCCAGGCCGAAACGCCAGTCATGAAATTCAGCTAGGCTGGGACGGGTGCGGCGCGAGCATCATCCGTTCTGGGTGCAGAAGACGCTGGCGGCCTTCACCCAGCGCTGGGCGGAGCACTTCTTGATCCCGCAGTTCGACGCGATCGGCAAAGAGCCGCGCTTCCAAGGTGTGAGACACATCCTGCTGCAAGGCCCGAACATCCGGGCAGGGGACTACTTTCATGCTTTCGGCGCGCGACATGCGCCGCTGTCGCTCGCCGTCAACCCGTACGACGGCGGTGCGGGTGACGGAGAAATCGCCATCGGGAACTACTGCGTGCTCTCGACCGGCGTGCGCATTCGCTCCGCGCTCTCGGTGCGCATCGGCGACAACTGCATGCTGGCGGAGAACTGTTACATCACCGACGCAGACTGGCACGACGTGTACCACCGCATTTTCCCAGGCAAACGCGCCGCGGTGCACATCGGTCACAATGTCTGGCTGGCGGACAGCGTCACGGTCTGCAAGGGCGTCGAGATCGGCGACAACTGCGTGGTCGGCGCGGCATCGGTGGTCACGCGCAGCCTCCCCGCCAACACCATCGCCGCGGGCAACCCGGCCAAGCCGATCGGCGAGATCGATCCGAGCATCCCCGGCAGCCGGCGCGAGCACCTGTTCGAGAGCATTCGCCCCTACGACGAGTTCAAAGACGAGTACGACCGCGCGCGCCTTGCCGGAAACACGCTCGCTGGCTGGTTGCAGTCGCTCCTGTTACCAGACCGCCGCAGCTGATCCTAGAGCTCCCGCGAGGGGCGCAGCAGGGAGCGCAGCCACGAGCCGAGGGTGTTGGGCGCGAGCACCCAACGCTCGAAATTGTCGATCCATTGGTCGTACGGGATCTCGCCGTGAAACAGGTGCTCGCGCTTCACCAGCTCGCGCTCGGGATCGAGCTGCTTGATCACGCGCGCCGGGTTCCCTGCCACGACGCAGTTCTTCGGCACGTCGCTCGCCACGACCGCGCCCGCTCCGATCACGCTGTTCTCGCCCACGGTCACGCCCTTGCACACGATGGCGCTGTCGCCGACCCACACGTTGTCTTCGAGCACCACCTGCGCGGTGTTGCCCGGCGCGGCGGTCCGATCGTAGACGTCGTGCCAGTCGGCATCGGTGACGTAGCTGTTGGTCGCGAACATGCAGTTCTTGCCCACGCGGATGCTGCTCGCCGAAGACAACCGCGCGCCAGGCAGCACGATGGTGTAGTCGCCCAGCTCGATGTGCCCGCCAGGCTGCGCGTAGACCGTGAACCTGATCGGGTTGTCGCGCGTGGCCATCATGTGGATGTCGCGGCCGAGACGCACGCGCGGGCCATTGACCTCGACGTGGCGCGGGCCGAACACGATCAGACCTGGCCCTACTGCGTCGAACTGCGGAACCAGAAAGCGCTCGGCCCACGCGCGGTGGTACTGAGTCAGCGCGCGCTTGAGCCACAGCGGCCGGTGGTCTGTCCTCACGTGCCGAGAAAAGCAGAGTAACGGCGGTCTTGGCAACGGGCGCGCGCGTTGCAAACCCGCCGACAACCGGGTAGGTAGACTCGCCCCGCTCGCCGGGAGGCCCTGCAAGTCGGTTCAGGTCGGCCGAAGGCCTCTGCCCCCGCGCGCGGGCTCGCTCCTCACGAGGGTGTCGTCCGCTTGGCAGCTGAGCTCCGGATTTGCCTTCTTAGCTACCGCGGCAACCCCCGCTCGGGCGGTCAAGGCATCTACGTGCGCCAGCTCAGCAAGGCGCTGCTGGAGCTCGGCCACGAAGTCGACGTGTGGAGCGGCCAGCCCTACCCCGAGCTGGTCTCCGGCGCGCGTCTGTTCCGAGTCCCGAGCCTCGACATGTGGAACGAGGAGGCTTGGTTGCGCTCGCCGCCGCTGCGCGAGCTGTGGGATCCGATCAACCTCAGCGAGTGGGCGCAGACCCGCACCGGCAGCTTCGCCGAGCCGCTCACCTTCTCGCGTCGCGTGGCTCGCGCGTTCCGCCAGGGCCGCGCGCCGTACTATGATGTCGTGCACGACAATCAGTGCCTCGGTCCAGGCTTGCTCGAGCTGCAGCAGCGCTTGCCGGTGGTGGCGACGGTCCATCATCCGATCACGGTCGACAGGCGGATCGCGTTCCAAGCCACGCGCGACGGCGTCAAGCGCATCGGCCTGCAACGCTGGTACAGCTTCGTCGGCACCCAGCTGCGCGTCTCGCGTCAGCTCGACCGCATCTTGACGGTATCCGAGGCGTCGCGGCGCGACATCGCGCACGAGTTCGGCGTGCCGGAAAACCGCATGAGCGTCGTGGGCAACGGCATCGACATCGACGTGTTCCGGCCGATGCTGGGCGAGCAACGTCCTCCGCAGCGTTTGATCACCACGCTTTCGGCCGACGCGCCGCTCAAGGGTTTCCGCTACCTGCTCTTGGCCCTTCACGAGCTGCGCAAGCAGCACCCGAGCTTGCGCCTCACGGTGATCGGCAAGCCCGGCACCGACACCGACACCGAGAGCGAGCTGCAGCGCCTCGGATTGGTGTCGGCGGTGACGTTCACCGGTTACGTGGAGTCACAGGACATCGCGCGGCACTACGCGCAATCGACGATCGCCGTGGTGCCATCGCTCTACGAAGGCTTCGGCTTTCCAGCAGGCGAAGCCATGGCTTGCGAAGTCCCCGTGGTCTCGACGCGGGCGGGCGCGTTGCCGGAGGTCGTCGGCGAGAACGGCGTGTGCGGCTCGCTGTGCGCGCCGCGCGACGCCGCTGGGCTCGCCCGCGCGATCTCACAATTGCTCTCGGCGCCGGAGCGACGCGCCGCGATGGGCATCGCCGGACGCAAGCGCGTGCTCGAGCACTTCACCTGGAAGCGCGCCGCCGAACGCACGGTCGAGGCGTATCGCGAGCTGATCGAGCGACGCAGCGCCGCACGAAGGAGCCGGGCCGCGTGCTGACGATGCGCTTCGAGAAGCTCGGGCTCAAGCCGGGTAGCCGCGTGCTCGACGTGGGCTGCGGCGGCGGGCGCCACATCCGCCAGACGAGGCTCTTACCTGGCATCGACGCTTTCGGCATCGACGTCGGCGACAAAGAGGTGCGCGACACTCGCCGCATGCTGAGCGAGCTCGACTCGCTCCCCGTGCAATGCGGCGGCACCGTGCCCGGTGCCGGGCGCTGGCAGACGCTGCGCGCGAGCGTCTACGCACTGCCCTTCGAAGACGCCGAGTTCGATTGCGTGATCATCTCCGAGGTGCTCGAGCACTTGCACGCCGATCAAGACGCGCTGCGCGAGATCTCCCGAGTGCTCAAGCCCGGTGGCGTGCTCGCCGCGTCAGTGCCGCGCGAGGGGCCCGAGGCTGTGTGTTGGGCGCTCTCGAAACGCTATCGCAACACCCCCGGCGGCCACGTGCGTATCTATCGACGCAAGCGGCTGCGGCGCATGCTGAGCGATGCCGGCTACCGCATCTACGACTCGCACTTCGCGCACGGCCTGCACTCGCCGTACTGGTGGCTCAAGTGCGCTCTCGGCGTGGACGACGACGACATTTCGATCGTCAAGCTCTACCACCGGCTGTTGGTTTGGGACATGATGCGGCGGCCCCTGCTGACGCGCGGCCTGGAGAAGATGCTGGCGCCGATCATCGGCAAGAGCGTGGTGTTTTACGGAATCAAGGTATGAGGTCCATGAAGGCATCCGAACCGCGGCTACCGAGCGCCCGCGAGCTGGCGGCGACCACAGACTGGCTCGCGGCGCGTCAGAAGCCGAGCGGTGAGATCCCGTGGGCCGACGGCCAGAAGATGGACCCCTGGGACCACGTGCACTCCGCGATGGGGCTGTGCGCGATGGGCCGGACCGTCGAGGCGCGCGCCGCGTACCAGTACATGGTCGAGGTGCAAGACGAGAACGGCGGTTGGGCGGCCGAGCGTCGCGGCGGCAAGGTCACGCGCATCACACAAGAGAGCAACCACGCAGCGTACTTCGCAACGGGCGTGTGGCATCTGTACTGTCGTGAGCTCGACGCCCGGTTTCTCGCGCAGATGTGGCCCGCGGTCGACAGCGCGATGCGCTTCGTGCTCGCGATGCAGCTACCGAACGGCGCCG
>JBIOJD010000186.1:0-7418 GCA_044450485.1 Polyangiales bacterium
CTCAGGGTGCGACGTGCGCCTTGTCCTTCAGCGAGGCGACGAAGCCGTCGTGGACCTGGGTGACCTTGCCCCAATTCGGCAGTTGCTTCATGCGCTGAATCCAGCGCGTGATGTTCGGGTATTTCGTGAAGTTGACCTTCACGAGCTCACCGCAAGTCACGAGCGCTGCGCCAAAGAGGTCCGCGATCGTCATCTGATCGCCGCACACGTAA
The DNA here is from genome assembly GCA_044450485.1 of Polyangiales bacterium. Classification (GTDB taxonomy): domain Bacteria; phylum Myxococcota_A; class Polyangia; order Polyangiales; family JAFGIB01; genus CAVZVA01. The sequence goes on from JBIOJD010000186.1 coordinate 213, forward strand.
GGCGAGCTGCCCAGGATGTCCTGGTCGAGAATGTTGAGCCACCACGCGGTCTTTTCCTTGCCCCACTGCAGAACGCCCCCGTGCACGTCGTCGCTCGGCCGCTTGTGATGCATGAAGACCTGCGGATAGACGAGGTTGTAGCCGAGCTCGCGGTACAAACCGGTGTTGAACCAGTCCATGCGCTCGTTCACGCGCGCACGTTGCTTGAGGTCCTTCGGATAGAGCGGCGAATTCACCTTGTCCGCGAGGTACTTGAGGATGGCAGAGCTCTCGCTCAGCCGGAAATCGCCGTCCTCGAGCACGGGCACCTGCCGGCTCGGGTTGATCTTGATGTAGTGCTCCTTGTGATGCTCGCCGGTCATCAGGTCGACGACCACCGGCTCGAGATCGATCTTGGCCTCGGCCGCGAACAACATCACCGGACGCGAGGTCGTGGATGCAGGATGCATGTAGAGCTTCATGACGTTTTCTCCTCTGGCGTTTCGTTGGGCTCAGTCTTGCAAGCCGCAGCGCTTCAGCGCTCGAGCAACTTGCGCAGCTCTTCGGTCATGCGCGCCTTGCCCTCGCGCAAGAACGTGTCGCGCATGTGATGGCCATTGCCCGGCCGCGCGGTGAAGCGCTCGCGAGGCGTGTGCTGCTTCGGCTCCGGCCATACGCCGGGCTGGCGCTTCATGCCCTCGGCGGCAACCGGCATCGGGTCGTCTTCGTCGATCGCCGGCTCCTCGATCAGCTCGAGACAATCCCAGCTGATCTCGAGCGGAATCTCGTTGGGATCGAAGAAATAGATCGACCAGATCGTGCCGTGGTCGATGGCACCGACCACCTCGATGCCCGCGGCTTCGAGCCTGTCCTTGTAGTCGAACAACTTCTCCACACTGTCGACCGTGAAGGACACGTGGTCGAAGCCGAGCGGCAGCGTGCTCTTCACGCCGTGAAACTTGCGGTTCATCTTGGCCGCGCCCTCGTACTCGAAGAACGCCACCTGCGCGTTGCCGCAGCGGAAGAAGTAGTGGCGATAGCCGTCGTGGCCGATGCCCGAGCTCAGCTCCATGTCGAGCAGGTCCCGATAGAACCGGATCGTGCCTTCGAGGTCCGGCGTGATGAACGCCAAATGGTTGATGCCACGCAGAGCCATCGTCGCCTCCAACTCGAGCCGCTCCTCGGAACGGAGGCCTAGCTTAGCTGAAGAGATCCTCGACGTCCTGCTTGGTCAGGCCCTTGAGAGGCGCCTCGCTGCTCAAGACATTGGCCACCAAAGCGCGCTTTTTCTCGGAAAGCTGGAGGATCTTCTCCTCCACCGAGTCTTTGGCGATCAGGCGGTAGACCGAAACGGTCTTGGACTGGCCGATGCGGTGTGCGCGGTCGGTCGCTTGGTCCTCGACCGCAGGATTCCACCACGGGTCGAAGTGAATCACGGTGTCTGCGCCCACCAGGTTCAAGCCGGTGCCGCCGGCCTTGAGCGAGATCAGGAAGGCCGTAACCGAGCTGTCGTCGTTGAAGCGATCGACACGCTCCATCCGATCCGTGGTCGCTCCCGTCAGCCACTCGAAGCGAATGCCTTCTTCCTCGAGCACCGCGCGAATCAGCAGCAGCATCTCGACGAACTGGCTGAACACCAGCACGCGGTGACCACCGGCCACCGCCTCCTGCATGATCTCGCGCAACGCACCGAGCTTGCCGCTCGTGTCGTGGTTCCACTCGCCGTCGAGCTTGAGCAGGCGCGGATCGCAAGCCACTTGGCGCAGACGGGTGAGCGCCGCGAGGATCTGGATCTTGGCCTTGGCCAGGCCCTGCTTCTCGACCTCGCTCATCACGCTGTCGCGCACTTGGCGCAGGATCTGCGCATACAGCTTGGTCTGCTCGTCCGCCATCGGGACCAGGATGTCCTGCTCGATCTTGGGCGGCAGATCCTTGGCCACGTTCAGCTTGTCGCGCCGCAGCACGAAGGGGTGAATCGCCGACCGCAGTTTCTCGGCCGCGACCTTGTCGCCGCGGTCGATTGGCCGCGCGAACTTTTCCTCGAAACGCGATAGCTCCCCGAGCAGACCCGGTGAAACGAAATCGAAGATCGACCAGATCTCGCTCAAGCGGTTCTCGATCGGCGTGCCGGTCAACGTCAGGCGATGCTCGCTACGCAGCTTCTTGACGGCGCGCGCGGTTGCGCTGTGCGGGTTCTTGATGTGCTGCGCTTCGTCCAGGATCACGTAACCGAAGCCGCGCTGCTGGAAGAATTCTTCATCGCGGCGCACGAGCGCGTAGCTCGTCACGAGCACGTCCGTGTCCTCGAGCTTGTCCACGAGCTTCTCGCGATCGGGCCCGTGCCAGGCAAGCGCGTTGAGCGTGGGCCCGAACTTCTCGATCTCGCGCAGCCAGTTCGGCACGACCGAGGTCGGCGCCACCACCAGGTGCGTGGTCTTGGTCTTGCTCTTCGCCTTGAGCCACAGCAAGAGCGCGATGGCTTGCACGGTCTTGCCGAGGCCCATGTCGTCCGCGAGGATGCCGCCCGCGTTCATCTCGTGCAGGAATACCAGCCAGGAAAAGCCTTCCTTCTGGTACGGACGCAGCGTGGCCTTCAGCGAGCGCGGCTTCGCGATCTGCTCGATCTCGAGCACGCTCTGGAGCTTGCCGAACAGCTCCTTGGCCGCCGGCGTGACGCTCGTGTTGTTGACGAGCGACAGCAGATCCTGGACGCGCCCCGCCTGCGCCAGCGGCACCGTCTTGCCATTGCCACTCGCGGCGTAGATCTCGGCCATGCGCTCGAGGATCTCGCTCACCTGATCGGGCTGCACGGGCGCGTACGTGCCGTCCTGCAGCTTGACCAGACGCCGGCCCGACTCGAGGCATTCCTTCAGCTCGCGCTCGTCGGCCCCGACGCCGTCGGCCTCGAAAACCATGTCGAGGCTCAGCCAGTCGACGCCGCTGCTCACGCGCGCGCGCGGTGCGACGGCCTTGTCGCGCACCGTGATGTTGGCGAGGTCGTTCGGGATGAAGCGTTGCCACTCGGGAGGCAGGGAGCCGATGCCTTGCGTCCAGAATGCGATCGCGGCATCGCCCTTGGCCACGAGCTCGTCGCCTTCTTCGGACACGGTGAAGCCGAGGTTCAAGAGCTGCTGCACCGCAGAGAGCTCCGCGCCCACGTCGCGCCGCACCACGATCGGCCGCGCCGCACCACGCGCCGGGGGCTCGAACGCGAGCGGCTGCGGAAAGCCCGAGGGGGGCACGTCGTGCTCGAACTGGTCGTAGCCCACCTTGAGCCGCGCGCGCGCCTCGACGATGTCGCCGGTCGCGCGGATCTGGAACGCGGGTGTCGCGTCGAGCACATCCGCGACCTGGCTCAGATCCGGAAGCTCGGTCGAGAGCGATGCAGCCACGCGCGGGATGTACTCGACCAGCAAGCGAGGCAGATCCGTCATCGGCTGTACGAGAGCGGGTGAGCGATACAAGCGCTGCAACCAGGCCGGGGTGACGTTGCTCGAGACCTGCCGCGCCACGCCGTCGGTCGTGTCGATGTGCCAGCCGGGCGTGCCTTCGAACCACGCCCCGTTCGAGAGCGGGAAGCGGCGATTGCCGAGCTCGAACACCACGCGGATGCGCACCGACTTGTTGTTGGCGAGGTCGAGCTCGATCTTCGGATCCAGCCCACCGTCGGCGAAGCGCAGCTCTTTGGATGCCGGCTCGAGCAGCACGCGCTTACCGCGCAGCATGCTCAGCACCTCGGCGGCGTCCTCGCCGCGCAGCTCTGCGGTAGCCGGCGTGCCGCGCGGCGCGTGGCGTGCCAGCGCGCGAAACAGCGCGCGATCCGAGCTCGGCACGGTGTTGAAGCTCGCGAGCGCGTCGGCCACCGGCACCGCGGAGCGCGTGCCCGCGAGCACTGGCGTGACGGTCAGCGACGCGGCCCGCACGGTCATTCGGTACTCGAACTCGCACGCCTTGGGCAGCTCTCCCGGCGGCAGCCACGCGTCGAGCAGCCCGCCGCGACCCGGTGCCACGCGCCGCACTTGCGACAACCCGAGGTCGCGTGCGTTCAGCAGCTCGACCGGCCCCCCGTTGAGCGGCGCGAGGCTCGTCACCTGCAGCACGCCGTCGCCTCCGAGCCCACCCCCTCCGCCATGACGCCTGCGCCTCGATCGGCGCCGCTTGCCGCTGCCGGGCGCTTGCCCTTGGGGCTGCTGCGCACCGGGCATGGGCTGCATGCGTTGCACGATCTGGGAAGGCTCGGCGTTCGGCATGCCGGACGACGGCCCGTCGTCGCGCGCCTGCGGCTGGTCGGGCGGACGCGGCCGCGGCGGCCGTTCGCGATCGCGCAGCGCGACGAGCAGCGCCGCGACGTGCTTGCAGTGCCCGGTCGGTCCGCGCCAGGCCTGGCAAGCGCATTGCGATCTCAGCTCAGCGCCGGCGAGCTCGAGCGACACACCGATCGGCTCGTCGGTCTTGATCAGCACGTCGCACGAGGCGTTCGTGCCCTCGGCCTTCAGATTCGAAACGGCGTTGCGCCGTGCGTAGATGCGCCCGCGTAGAAAGGCGTTGCCACCCACGAGTCGTTGGATGGCCCGATCGGAGAATCGTCCCACGTGCTGGGCGATGCTCACGACTTCAGGAGTTGGATCGATGGCTTGGCTCTCGGCCATGGCTCATTGCGTCGATTCGAGCGCCCGGCGCAGGTGCGCCTCGAAGTAGCGACGCGGCAGTGAGTACAACTCAACCGGTGAACCGGCTCCGACTCGGCGGAGGCAGAGCTAACCAAGGGCGCCTAGCTCATGCGGCCAGGCTCGCAGGTTGCTGAGCCCGACCCCCTCACAGATCTAGTAGCGCCATCATACACGGCCGAAATGCCCGTGCAAGCCCCTATTTGCTGGCCGGGCCGTGGCCAGCCCGGGCCCTGCTACGCGACCACTTTGGGTCTCCGCGCTGCCCATGGGTGGGCCGCTTCGAGCTGGGCGGCGACGCGGATCAGCAGATCTTCGCGTCCCATCGCGGCCGCAAGCTGCAGGCCGATCGGCATGCCATCCGCAGCCTGCGCCAGAGGCAGCGAGATCGCCGGTTGACCGGTCTGGTTGAAGAGCTGCGTGTTGGGCGTGCGCTCGAGCATGCTCTGAGCGAGCGTGCTCATGAGCTTGCGCAGCAAGGGCCCGATCGGCGCCGCACGCAAGACGCGCAAGCCCGCGAGCTTGCCTGCGCCCAACGCGAGCTCGCCGATCTGGATCTGCGGGTGGGTCGTGGTCGGGCACAAGAACAAGTCGTAACGCTCGTGGAACGCCGCCGTCACACGACCCGCGGCCTGCGCTGCGTCGCGCGCACGGGTGAGGTCGAGCGCGCTGATCGAGCGCCCCACGAGATTCATGAACCACGTCTCGGGCTCGAACAGCTCGGGCTTCGGCTCGCGCCCGGCGAGGTGCGCGAACTCCTCGATCTCGGAAGCGATGCCCACGGCGATCTGCGTGAGGTACGCGGTCACCAGAGCATCGCGGTCGATGGCAGGATTCGCTTCTTCGACCGTGTGCCCGAGCGCGGCGAGCTGCGCCGCGACCTGTCTGGTCGCCGCGACACGCTCGCGATCCACCTCGCGTCCATAGAGCGAGCCGGCGTAGAAGGCGATCCGCAGGCGACCGGGGTCGCGCCCAACCTCGCCGCCGAGCGGTCCGGGCAAGGGCGGAGCGGCGTAGGGATCTCCGGGCGAGGGACCCGCGAGCACATCGTAAAGCGCGGCCGTGTCGCGCACGCTGCGACTCAGGCCCCCCCACTGCACGAACCCGCCCCAACCCTCGCCGTAGTCGGGACCGAGCGGAACGCGTCCGCGCGTGGTCTTGAGACCGACGAGGCCGCAGTGCGAAGCCGGGATCCGCAGCGAGCCGCCGCCGTCGCCGCCGTGGCCCATCGGCACCGCGCGCGCGGCGACCAGCGCAGCGGAGCCGCCCGATGATCCGCCCGTCGAGCGCGAGAGATCGTACGGATTGCGCGTCGGTCCACGCCACGCAGGCTCGGTCGTGCCGAGCAGCGCGAGCTCGGGACAGTTGGTCTTGGCGATCAGCACGAAGCCCGCGCGCCGCAAGCGCGCAATCGCCTCCGAGTCGTGGTCGGGCACGAAGCCTTCGAGCAGCCGGCAGCTCCCGGTGAACGGCGCGCCCGCGACGAAGCCGTCGAAGTCCTTGACCACGATCGGCACGCCCGTGAACGGCCCACGCGACAGTCCCTCTCGCACCTGGCGGCGCGCGTCGTCGTACATGCGGTGCACGACCGCGTTGAGCGACGGGTCGACCCGCTCGACCGCGGCAATCGCGAGCTCGAGCAGCTCGTCTGCGCTGACCTCGCGGCGTGCGACCCGCGCTGCCAGCTCGAGCGCATCCTGCTCGGCGTAGTCGTCCATCCAAACGCAACGTAGCGCGAGAGCACGGTGCGCGGGAAGCAGCACGCGACGCCGTCAGTCGCACTCGAGCAGCACGCTCTTGCTCTCCGGCTCTCCGTCCTGGGCTGCAGGAAAGTCGAGCGGAACGGGTAGATCACGCAGGCGCGAGGCGGAGCGTCCTGCCGCCCGCACCCCGCGCAGCACCATCTGCCGGAGCTTCGCACGGCTCACTTTGTGGTGGTTGATGCAGCACAGCATGACGCCTTGCGGGGCCAGCACGGCGGTACACGCCTGGCAGAGCGTCGCGTAGTCTTTTTCTGCGACGAATCGGTGCGTGCGCGTCTTCGAGTAGCTCGGTGGATCTACGACGATCAGCTCGAAGCGCTCGCCTTGCCGAGCCAGGCGGCTGAGCACGTCGAGCACGTCGGCGCAGGTCACGCGGTGGCGATCCCCCGCCGCAACGCGCGCCACGTTGCGCTCCGCCCAGGCGAGCGCGGTGCGCGAGGCGTCGACCGATACGACCTGCGCGGCGCCCCCGGCGAGCGCGGCAACCGAGAAGCCGCCCGTGTACGCGAACAGGTTGAGCACCCGCTTGCCTTGCGCGAGCTCGTGCACGCGCTTGCGGTTCTCGCGTTGGTCGAGAAACAGGCCGGTGCGCAAGCCTTCGCCGAGCTTCACGCCAAACGGCAACCCGTGCTCGTGGATTACGAGCTCTTCGGGGGCGACGTGCCCACGCACGGGCGCAGGCGGTGCGAAGCGCGGATCGCGGGCATCGCCGAGCTCGTTCTTCTGCTTGAGATGGCGTTTGAGATAGACGCCTTCGGCGCCGAGCGCGTGCAGCGTGTCGAGCACGCGCGCCTCGA